>JAFVXX010000051.1 GCA_017500905.1 Clostridia bacterium | reverse complement strand
CTACTTTGACTATTCCAGATTCAGTAACCTACATTGATGAGGCAGCATTTTATTACTGTACTAATTTAACAGAAATGGAAATCCCCGAAACAATAACAAAAATACCACAATTGGCATTTGCGCCTTTACTCAGCCATTGTTTACGCTGTCTATAGCAGTTGTTGTAATTGCAACCATATTTATTTGGGACAAAATGTCGCTGTCGGCACTTGTTTTTGCAACCTTTGTGCTGCTTTGGCATTGGATATTTTGCTACCCCCAACTAAACGTATATTGTTGCGTAGCAATTACGCTTGTGGTCCTGTTAGTGTTTGTTGCTCACAGGCAAAACATAGTTAGGCTTGTCAAAGGCACGGAGCTTAGCACCGGCATTGTACAAAAGCTGAAACGTAAAAAGTAATTACAAACAAGGTCCGCATTGGCGGACTTTTGTTGACGGAGGACAATCCTTTATGGATTTGGGAAAAACAATCAAACAGCTTCGCACGCAGCGCAATCTAACGCAGGCAGAGCTTGCTGAGCAAATTGGCGTGCATTATCAAAGCGTTTCCAAGTGGGAGCGCAACCTTGTAATGCCCGATTTGGCGCTAATTGACGTCCTTGCCAAGTTTTTTGACGTAACCGTCGAGCAGTTGATTGATTACGATGGCACGCATCAGTCCGTTACAGGCACCTTTGATGCGTCAAAGATTGGTGGTTGTTTGGCACAATTGCGAAAGTCATGCGGAAAAAGTCAAGGAGAGGTTGCTCAAATTGCACAGGTTTCATCCAATATCGTATCCAAGTGGGAGCGTGGCGTCATTTGTCCGGGCATATCAACAATCGTAACCTTGTCACAGGCCTTTGACGTGTCCCCCTCATCTATATACTATGCAAAGCTTCCTACGGCAAATCAAACTAAGGCCTGCAGCAGTGCAAACGGCAAAAAGAGATTGGCATTTCTGTCTATATTAGTACTATTGGTTGTAGCAGCGACAATTACGTTGTGCGTATTGCTGCCACCGGCTGACGTTCCTACTCCCCAAACGAATTACAAGCCACCAATTGCAGAGGCAAAGGTGCTGTCACAACACTCAAATGAGTACTACAATCCTGTAATAGCTGCAACGGAGTATCAACGTGGATTTGATTTGTGTGCAAAGGTAGGGCAAAAGGTTTATGCCATGTCAAGTGGCACCGTCCTCAGTATTTATGTTGCCGAACAAGACTTGGAGTACAACGGCTTGATTGCAATTCGCAGTGATGACGGCGTGTTGATAGAATACGGCTACGTTGCGCCAAGTCAAACGCTAAAAGTTGGTGACGTAGTGCAGGCTGGGCAGGAGATTGGCGTTGTCGTCAACAATGACGCAGGCACCGAATACAGTCTGACTACACACCTTCATCTGCTTGTTACCGGTAATCAATCCGTACTGCAGTACGACGAGTTTTTAAGGACGCAGTATCTTGACGCAAAGCTGTACAGCAACGCTCCAATTATTGCCAAAAACAGCCTATGTCTCCCCGTCAATGGTGGCAAATTGTTGACAAAGGACCAACAATTTGTGCACGAAAGCTTGACAAACAGTTACTTCAATCACAATGGCTTTGACGTTTCGGCACAGGTGGGGCAAAGCGTTTACGCTGTGCTTAGTGGTGTTGTTACCGAGGTTACCTCAGACGACTACTACGGACCACAAATTTTTGTCACTTGTAAAGACGGCACACTTTTGACCTATTGCTTTGTTAGCACCAATCTAAAGGTTGGTGACAAGGTTGCAATGGGAGACGTAATTGGCAAAATTGTATCAAGCAACGACTTGATGGAGTCCCATCTTGATGCTCATCTGCATATTGCAGTAACCGGCAACATGACGCAGGCTATATACAGCTGTTTTGAACAAAATTTCATAAAATAGTAAAAATTTGTCTAAAAGCACGCATTTTGCGTGCTTTTTTTATGCAAATATTCAATTGACATTGTTTTTCCTCAAATTATACACAAATTTCCACACTTTTGGAAAAACGTGGTGGAGACAACTCTATCAAAAGGTGATAGACTTTTGTTGCCGGCAAATAAACAAAGGAGGCAAGCGCTTGAAAACAATTTGTGAAAAAGTCACTAATAGTACTGCAAATTTACGACAGCCTGCTTCAAGGCGAAAAGGTCAACAGCTACGTGTGTAGCTGCAGGTTTGGCATATCCGAGTCAACGTTTTACCGCTACATAAGCGTAATACGTGCGCACCTGTGGGAAACACAGATGGTAGACGTAGTCTACGACGCAAAAAACCAAACCTATCTTGTAGTAAAATAATTTTTCTACTGTCAAAAACTGACAGGGGCAAAGTGCTATACTATACCTACGGATATTTTTATGCAAGTAGGAGGGCGCACAAAGGATGAACAAAACGGCAATCGTGCTTGATATATATGACGATTTGCGCATTGGTGAGGTCGTAAACAGTGGCGTTTGTCGCAAGCGTTACGGCATATCCGAGTCAACCTTTTACAGATACATAAGTGAAATCCGTGCCCACGTGTGGGAAACCCAAACAATCGACGTTGTGTTTGACGTCAAACGTCAAACCTACGTGGTTGAACGCAAAAAAATCAATATGCTTTCTGCACTTTCTACTGCAGAAATAGCAAACAACAAGGAGGAACAGTAATGAAAAAACTTTTGATTGCACTTCTTTGCGTAGTTTTGTGCGTATCAATCGCATGTCTATGTGGATGCAAAACTGCCGAAATTAGCATTGGAGCAAATGGCAATTGGTGGATTGACGGTGTTGATACAGGCAACAAAGCCGTTGCTACGGATGGTACAAACGGACAGGACGGCAAGGACGGTGCAACGCCCGTAATAGGTGCCAACGGCAATTGGTGGATAAACAACGTAGATACAGGCTTCAAGGCTGTCGCTACAGATGGCACCAATGGTAAGGACGGCATAAATGGCAAGGACGGCGTAAATGGTACCAATGGTATGGATGGTGCAACACCTGTAATAGGTGCCAACGGCAACTGGTGGATAAACAACGTTGATACGGGCTACAAGGCTGTTGCTGTAGACGGCAAGGACGGTACCAACGGTACAAATGGAACAAACGGCAAAGATGGCACAAACGGTACCAACGGCACCGATGGCAAATCTGCTTACCAAATTTGGCTGGACAACGGCAACACAGGAAGT
>JAFVXX010000050.1 GCA_017500905.1 Clostridia bacterium | reverse complement strand
CCATTAGCGCAAGTCCTTCGGCAAGCTTAAACTTGACGTAGGGGTTGACCGTGTTGTTGTAGTTCCAAACACCCTTTTGACCAAGCTTTTCTTTTTCGAATGACGTCTTTACAAAGTTGTCCTTAAAGGAGCGATATGTGTAGTAGGTTGTGCCAAGGTGGCGCAAGGCACGTGCCTTTTGCAAGGTGTACTCGCAGTAATCCACGTGTTGCTTTTGTATTACTTCGGGAATTTCTTTTCCTTCCTTTTTCAACTCGCAGTACTTTTCGTGACCGTCCTTGCTGGTGTTGATTTTGTAATCAATCAAGTGCAATCCGTTTTGTATTGCCTGAAAGCCTTTGCTGTTTTTGTCCAGTAGAACGTACGTCCAACCAAGGTAATCCACGTAGGCATGGATTGTTTTGTCAATATCCGTGCTGTACTTTACAACGTATTTGCCCAGTTTTACACGCAATTCGTGTTGCTCAAGCTGCAACAAGATGCGTTCCATATCTTTTACCGTGCCGTAAATTAGGTTAAATATTTTTTGCGACTCCTCAAAATTGGACAATGCAACCATGTTGTTGACGGGCTTGTTTACGTCCAGCAGCTGCGCATCTGCGTAGCCGTGGCTTTGATCGTAGTACTTGTCCATAAGTGCGTCTTTTTCGGCAATAAGCTTGTCAAGCTGCTCTCTACGGTTGGATGCGTACGAACGATTGATTTTTTTGGTAACTACGCCAATTTTTTTCTTGGTTTCGGCAAGCTCGGTAAGGTTGAAATCCTTTGCCATAACCTTTGCATTGGTTTTTACCAGCTTCATCAAGTGCTTTGTGTAGCGTCTGCTTTTGTCAATTACTTGCGTGTTACTTAGGTTTTTGTTGCCCTTTAGTGTGGTGTATATGATGTATCCCACAACAAATGCAAGCAAAATGCCAATTAGCACCCATCTTGCAGTGCCATCGACGTCAGCAAAAATCGAAATTATGACACCAAGTAGTGGCATAATTATGGTAATTGCATCGGTAAGTTTGTTGTTCATCTCTCTCCTCCTAAGTGTATTGCTTAATCAAGTTTACAATGTCTACGTCTCGGTTGTATTCCAGTTGTTCGTAGCCAAATTGTTTCAATTCGTCACTTGCTGTTGCAACTACAAACGGCTTGCCCACGTGGCTAAGCAGCTGGCTGTCGTTCATGCTGTCTCCTACACCAATTGTTGCACGGTAGTGGTTGCCAAGCAAATGTGATATTGCCTTGACAGTGTTGCCCTTGTGCTGATTTTTGCGTAGTATTTCGTAGGTGTGCCCTGCCGTGCGCAGGCAAACAAGGTCGGGGTAGCTTTTGACGTAGTCTTGTACCATTTGCTCCTTTTCCGTTTCGCCCTCGTAAATGAAAAACAGCACCTTTACAACCTTGTCAAACTCAATTGCTTCTTCGGTTAGGTAGCTTTCGTTGTACTTTGCAAGTAAATCCAAGTTTTTTTGCGTAAGTGGGTGTACAAGGCGAATGTTGTCAGGGTAGTAAACCACTGTGTCAAAGGGTGCATCTTTGAAGTGGCTCACAATTTTTTCGCTGACGTCGCCAACCTTTGTTAAAGTGGTGGGATTTCCATTTTCTACCAACACCGAGCCGTTTAGGCAGCTTGCGTAGTTGGCCTGCAATCCACAATCTTCAATTACGTTTTTAATAGAGTCGTAGGTTTTGCCTGTAGTAAGTATTATGCGACTCTTTTGTTCAAAGCCTTTGATAAAGTCAATTTTTTGCTGACTTAGATGTCCCCAATTTGTAAGGGTGTTGTCTACGTCCAAAAAGAACAACGGCTTTTGTGTGGCAAACAAATTGTCAACAAATGTTTTTTCAACGCTTTTGTAGTGGTTGTTGTAACAGCCGTGCTGTGCTAAAAATTGATTTAGCGAAACAGGGTTGCCGTCGTCATCCAAATGAGAGTAGAAGTAGTCGTAAACTACTTGCGCCCAATCACTTTCAAAATTGCAATCCAAAGAAAGCAATCGCTGTTTGTCACCTTGCGAAAGCCTGTTGTCAAAAGGCAAATATTGATTGATTTCTTGGATGAGTGCTTGTTGCTTGTTTGTCATAAATAAACCCTTACTACTTATAATAAACAAAAATGCTACTTTTTGCAAGTACTTAGGCAATTTTTTTGCTAATTTTACTTATTTTTATAAGTAAATTAAGCAAAGTGCAGTAAAAATGGCAAAATAAAAGAGACGGCTGAGCCGTCTCTTTAGTTTGTGTTATTCAATTGGAACAACGTTTGCTGCACGGAGCTTGCCGTTTTCTTCTGTTGTAACTTCAAAAGATACACGTTGGCCGTCGGCAAGTTTTTTGAAGCCTTCTGTTTGGATTACGGAGTAATGCACAAAAATGTCCTCTCCACCCTCATCAGAAGTAATAAAGCCGTAGCCCTTGCCGGCATTAAACCATTTTACAGAGCCTGTCATAAATATTCCTCCCCATCTTGATTGCATCCCTAAACTTTTGTTTCAAGTCCAAACTGCAATCCTTGGACAAAAGAATATTGATTAATTATAGTATAATTGTAAAATATCAAATTGTCAATAGTTGTAAATAAAATTTTCGGCAAAATTTTACAAAAACTTTACATTTAATCAGTGCTATATTTGGGCAAACAGGCAATCAACTTGCAAATTTTTTGATTTTGCGCAACAAATTTGTTTTCGTATTCGGTGGCGATATTGTTTGATACGTCTTCGGCGTACATATCGTACGTGCAAAACTCCAGCACAAAGCCATTGGCTAATAGCTGCTCCTTGCTGTATTCAAAAAAGTCAAAATTGTCGGTTTTTTGCACAATTTTGCCATCATTTTTCAGTAAGTATTTGTACAGCTTCAAAAACCTTGTATTGGTTAGGCGTCTGTTTGAATATGCCTTTTTGGGATACGGACAGGAAAAGTTGAGGTAAATTGTTTGCACGCTTGCAGCAGGCAAAAAGTGGTGTAGGTTTTCTGCTGAGCAATTTACAAACTGCAGGTTGTGAGGCGCCCCTTCCTTTAGTGCCTTTTCGCAGGCCTCAACAATTACGTTGGACAGCTTTTCTACTGCAATAAGATTGACGTTGGGGTACTGCTTGGCAAATTGTGTTGCAAAGCCTCCCTTGCCACAGCCAATTTCCAAGGCCAAGGAATTGCTGTTGCCAAATGTGGCAGCAAGATCAATCAAATTGGTTCGTTGGTCGGGTGACATATCGTAAAAGCCGTCCCCCTCCGTGCGTAGCAGTACTTGTTTGCAACCCTCAATTCGACCGTTTAGGTTACGCTTTCTTCTCATTCGCATAGTCTTTGGCTGCGTAGGATATTACGCAAACCTCCTTGTAGTGTGTAAACATTATACCACAATTGCGTACAGTATTCAACTAAATTGCAGACCTTGATTGCAATTTGCGGACCAACTTTTACAAAATAAAAGGAGGGCTACGGGTGTAGCCCTTTTGGTTGTTTTAGTAAAATTTAGCTATTCTTGTTGCTCCTCCAAGCCCTTGGAAAGCTCTTCCTGCTGGTCAACAAATTTTTCCGCCTTTTTCCCTGATGGATTAAACTCTTGCTTTTCTGCAGGGTAGTTAAGTACAACTTGTGGGTAAGCAATGTCGATGCCCAAAGCAGTAATTATTTTGCGATATTCTCTGTTGAGGTCACGCTCCACCTGGAAGCGATCCTCTTCCTTGCATTGAGCAACAATTTTGACGGTTACGTTGCTGTCCTTGTAGGCGCAAACGCCCTTGTAAAAGGGACCATCGATGATGGCAGGAATGCTTTGCTTGATTTTGCCAAAGTTTTTTTCAAGTGCATTTTCCAGCACCTCAAGTGGTACGTCGTATGGAAAGTCGCAATCGACAACAGCCAAGGAGTTTTCTCTCGACAAGTTTACAACGTCTCCAATTGCGCTGTTGTTGATGATTTTGATGTTGCCTGCAGCATCCAACAGCTTTGTGGAGCGAATACCAATTTCAATTACCGTACCTCTAAAGTCGTTGATGGAAATTATTTCTCCAACGTTGTATTCGTTTTCAAAAATAATAAAGATTCCGGCAATGATATCCTCAATAAGTGGTTGTGCTCCAAGACCTACAACAAGCGTAAGTACACCAACAGAGGCAATCAAGGCAGTAGTGTCAACGCCACAAGCCTTTAGTATCGTCAGGATGATGGCGATTGCACAGCCATATTTTACAAAGCCGTCCAACAGGTCAAATACAGTCTTAGTGCGATTGCTCTTTTTCATCTTTGCATTGAAAAACATGCGCAACAGGCGACATGCAGCGTAGATGATTACAATTGTGATGATGCTTTTGATCAGTGTAGGCACGTGTGCTTTAAGTGATGCAATTGTACCTTGTACGTCCCAGATGTTTTCCTTTACCCACACGGCGTAAGATGCCTCGGGGCTGGTAAGTTGAGCAACTAAGCAAAATACAAAAGTTGCAAGTATAAGTGCCAATAGTGTAAGCTCGATAGCTACAAGCAATTTTTTGTTTTTTTTCATGTTTTATCCTCCGTAAAGTTGGTGTTCTTCGTACTTGTATGGGGTTCCGATTGTTTCAATTTGTTGGCTGATTAGGTCGTAATCGTTGTAAACCGAGTTTGTGCCAACGGCTAGCCAAACTTCAAATGGCTCTTGCGTTGTGGTGATGCTGATTACGTGTTGATAGCTATCTTCAGAGTACACAACGTCGTCGGCGTCAACTTTAAATATTTGTTGAGTTTCATCCTCGTAAACAATCTTGATTTGCATACCCTCTGTAGTAAATTTGATGGCGTTAGATATTGCAACTTCTATCAAATAGTCAGCTTCGTTTGCTACAACGTTGCAGGATAGATTCCATGCTGTTGAGTCATCTGTCGCACCAGAGGGTACTACGTAATACAACACGTACGTTATGTCGTTGACGTCCTTGCAAACAAAATACTCAAATCCTGTAGATTCGTACGTGTTTTCGATTGCAGCAATTGGTTGGCGTGATGTGTAGTAGGTTTCGTATCCGTATGCGTGATGGGCAATTTGGTAGTAAACGTTGGGGTCGGTAGTGCTAAAGTTGAGGTTGATGTACAAATTGGTAAGGTAGCCGTCGCCGTGCTTTGTGTACGTTTTTGTTACGTCGCCCGGATTGGAGTAATTAAACGATTGGTACTCGCCCGTTATTGACGAATCAACTGTTACGTGCTGAGGCGTCGTAAGCTGATTTCCATCGGAATCTACCAAGTAGTAGCTAAATGTATGTAGCGTGCCGGAGTCTGTTTGCCCCAAAGCAATTTCGTACGTGCCGTTGTGCCACGTGTAAATGGCATCCGTTACGCTTGCAGCAGATACGTCTTGTACAATTACGTTAGAGTCCTCTGGCGCCGAGTAAGCAAACGTTAAATCAACCTCGGTACTGTTGTTGTAGTCGTTGTCATGCAAATGCACACGGGTGTCAAGCAGGTGCAGCGTAGGAGCAGTATCAACAGCATACGTTAGACTTGAGGTTTGGTAGGATTCAACTCCATCAGCCGTTGATACGTATGCTGTGGCATACACTTGCAGACTGGTTGTGCCCCAAGGCACGGTGATTTCAAAGCTTCCTACTCCGTTGTAGGCAGGGTAGTAGCACTCCCATTTCTCTTCGGGTAAGTTGTCAAACGTAACGTAAAAGTACATTTGATCAATCACAATGCTTTGGTCAACTCCGTTTGTAAGTGCGTAGTCAACCGAGTAGACGTTTTCGCCACTTAGTCGCAACGTGTCGGCCAGTGTAAAGGTTGTTGCCTTGTTTGCTGTGGTGTAAAAGGAT
>JAFVXX010000049.1 GCA_017500905.1 Clostridia bacterium | reverse complement strand
CCATTGGAGGCAAAACGGCAGTAAATTTGGACGGCGTAAAAAATGCAGTTGGCACCTTTGCAAAGGTGGATACGCTAATTGACGTGGGCTTTTTGCAAACGCTGTCTGCCGACCAAATAGACGATGGCTTTGGCGAAATAGAAAAGTATCGCCTGCTTGACAAAAAAATAAACGCCTACAAGGGCGATTTGGAAGGGCTTATTGCCTTGTGTGCTAGTTACAAGCAAAGCGTTGTGCAAAGCGACCCATACGACAATGGTGCACGCAAAAGGCTCAATTTAGGTCACACCGTTGCGCACGGATTGGAGCTGACCTACAATTTGCCACACGGACAAGCCGTAAAGTACGGATTGTATCACGAAATGGTAATTGCCGTGCATCTTGGCGTGCTTAGTGCAAAAAAATTTACAGATTGGGCAAGCAAAACCAATCTTGACGTTGCTCGTTACCCTGTTACAAGCAAGGTACTGCAAGCAATGCAAAACGACAAAAAAAATCACGACGGATTGGTTGTTTTTGTGCTACCCACAGATAACTTTGACGTCTACGAAGTAGGACTAACAACGGAAGTAGTAAGCAAATATGTTGTATATTAGTGGCAAAACACAACTTAATAACACCATTTGCTACGGCGACAAAAGTATCACACACAGGGCGCTTATTTTTGCAAGCATTGCTACAGGCAGCAGCGTAATTACAAACGCATGCATTTGCAACGACACCTTGTCTACGGCAAATTGCTTGGTGGCTTTGGGCGCAAAGATAAAGCAGGATGGCTCAACCTTTTACGTCACGCCAATTACTACGCCCAACACCAACGTCACGCTGGATTGTGGCAACAGCGGCACGTCGGCAAGGCTTTTGGCAGGGTTGGTGTGTGGATTGGGCGTAAAGGCCACTTTTGTGGGGGACGAGTCCCTTTCAAGACGTCCAATGACAAGGCTGACCAACCTGTTGGAAAAAATGGGCGCAAGCTTCAGTTTTCCTACGGGGTGTTTGTTTCAAACGCAAGGTGGCTTGCTTGTTGGCAAGCAGTTTGATATAGCTGTTGCATCGGCACAAATCAAAAGCGCCTTGCTTATTGCAGGATTGTTTGCTGATGGAACAACGGTGGTCAATCAACCTACCTGCAGGGACCACACGGAAATTATGCTGGCACAAATGGGTGCAAGCATCAAAGTGGATGGCAACGTCATTAGCGTAAGCAAAAGCAAGCTAAATGCGTTGGACGTGCAAGTGCCAAACGATTTTTCGACGGCTGCATTTTTGATTGCAGTTGGGCTTAAGAATGGCTGCATGCTGTACAACGTGGGTGTCAATCCCACCCGTATTGGTGCATTGGAGGTGCTACGTAGTGCAGGTGCAAGGATAGACCTTGTCAACCAAAGGCTTGTTTGTGGCGAGCAAATTGCCGACGTAGTGGTGCATCCAAGCGCATTGATGCCTATGTGCGTAACAAAGCAAATGGTGGCAACGTGCATTGACGAAATCCCCATTCTTGTAGCGTTGTCTCTTACTGCAAGGGGGCAAAGCACCTTTTATGGCTTGGACGAATTGCGTGTAAAGGAGTGCGACAGATTGAATGCTGCTGCACTTTTGGCAACAAGCTTTGGTCAAGACGCAACAGCTTGGCAAGGGGATGGCGACAACCTGACGATTGTTTCCAACGGCAATCCCGTTTTGCAGGGAGTAGTATCCACCTTTGGCGACCATCGATTGGCGATGAGCGCATTGGCATTGGCAGCCTACAGCAGGGGTGTAACAATTGACGACGCCACTTGCATAGACGTGTCCTGTCCACAGTTTTTGCAGCTGCTGGGGGTTGCTCCCATCAGGCTTGCATTGATTGGGCAAGGGGCAACGGGCAGCCTGTCGCCACGGATGCAAACGTTGTTTGCAAAAAGCATTGGCTTGGATTTGTCCTACGAGGTGCTGGATATTGGCCCAAACGAGGTTTTTCAAGCAATTTCCCGTTTGGACGGAGCAAACGTAACATCCCCATACAAGCAACTGGTGGCGCAAAGATACGGCGTTGCTTCGGTAAATACAATTGCAAATGGCAAGGCACACTCTACCGATGGCTACGGCGTAGTGCAAGCGTTGCTTAATGCAGGGATAGATGTCAACGGCAAAAATTTGCTTGTGTTGGGCGCAGGTGGTGCAGCATACAGCGCAGTACAAGGCTTGCTTGATGCAGGCGCAAAGGTGAACGTTGTCAATCGCACGGAAAGCAAGGCGCAAGCTTTGCACAATCACTTTGGTATCAACTACACGTTGCCTTGTGTAGACGGAGTGCTAAGCTTTTTGCCACCGTGCAAGATGGAAGAAGAGTTTGAAATTCCCACAACGGCAAAGTTTGTGTTTAGCGCCGAGTACAAGCAGCAAAGTCCGTTGGTGCAAAGGGCAAGGGCGTTGGGCTTGACGGCAGTAGACGGCCTTGCAATGCTGTTTTACCAAGGCAAGCAAAGCTTTGCATTGTGGACGGGAAAAGCTCCACAAGTAACGTTACAACAATTTTTAGAGGAAATACAATGAAAATTTTGGTTTTGAACGGAGTCAATTTGGATATGCTGGGCAAGCGCAATCCCACATTTTACGGCAGCTTGACGTTGAAGCAGCTAAACGCCAAGGTCAAGGCTTTTGCCAAGGGGTTGGGTGCAAAAGCAATTTTTGCGCACAGCAATTGCGAGGGCAAATTGGTGGATATTTTGCACCGTACCAAGTGCGATGCCGTGTTGTTTAACCCCGGTGCGTACACTCACTACAGCTACGCCTTGAGGGATGCCATCGAGTGCATGTCCGTGCCTGTTGTCGAGGTGCATTTGTCCAACGTAATGGAGCGAGAGCCCTTTAGAAAAATCGACGTGATAGAGGACGTTGTCGCAGCCAAGTTTTACGGCAAAAAGGAGCAAAGCTACTTTGACGGCGTAAGCTACGTCGTAAAGGAGCTGTCCAAATGAAAAGCATCGTGCTGATTGGCTTTGCAGCAGCAGGCAAAACCACCGTAGGTCAGCTGCTTGCAAGTAGTCTTGGTTGCAGCTTTGTCGATTGTGACCAGCTGCTGCAGCAAGCAACGGGGCAAAGCATAGAGCAAATGCTTGGCAAAGGCGAAAATTACTTTAGACAGCAGGAAAACTTGTTGCTTGCAGCCCTGCCCACGCAAAACAGCGTAATTGCCTGTGGAGGTGGATCCGTGCTGTGTAGCAGCTTTGCCAATCTTGCAAAGGATTGCACGGTGGTGTGGCTGCAGGTAGACGTTGCCACCTGTATGGATAGGCTGGGGCAAGCCATCAGGCCGCTTCACGACGGCAAAAGCCCAGCGCAATTGCAGCAAATGATGGCTAAGCGCAACACAATTTACAGCAAATACGCCAACCTTGTAGTGGATGCAAAGGGCACTCCTACGCAGGTTGCGCAAAAAATATCAGCCCAATTGGGTACAAAACAAGGAGAACAACTATGAACGTAAAAAACTGTGGCAAAATCATGGAAAGGTACCTAATCAACTTTTTTGGTTACAGACCAAACATGTCGGACTTTGGTAGTGACGTAAGCTTTTGCGTGTACGATGACTTTTCCGGTCGCACTCTCGAAATTTTGGGTGGCGACTACGAAAGCAGTGTAACCTTTACGGTAAGCAGATGGGGCGAGCTTTCGGTAGAAACCTACGTATCCAACGCAAGGGCAAGGGTGCTTGCGCCTCACGTAACACGTTTGTTGCAACAAGTGCACAATGCCAACTACTACACGTCAAGCACCAGATATGTTCCGGGCGAATCGGCGCTTTCCTTCAAAATTTGGCTAAAAAACGTTGATGACGGCAACATGAACGAAGCAATGGAAGCACTTATGAAGGGCTTTGGCTTTGTGTTTGTAGGGCTGGGAAAAGTTTAAGCAACAATATCCAGAGCAGTACTTGGACAACTAATTCAAGGAGGTTTTGTTATGGCAAAATACTACACCTATTGTGCCGATTGTGGCAAAAAAATTGACTTGCAGTCGTACAGCGACGACACCTGTCTTTGCCTAAGCTGTAAGGAAAAGCGCAAGCAAGCCAGCATGGCCTGGAAGGAGTACACCGATTGCTTTGGCAATCGTATGCGTGTTTCGCAAAGCACGGGTGGCTTTGAAATAAAAACTTGGCGTGGCTGGACCCGTTCGGGAATCAACGGCAAGGTTGAGTTTCGCTACGTCGACGGCGATTTGTACGTTGGCGAGGCAAAGGGCAACCTTAGGCACGGCAAGGGCAAGATTGTTTACAGCGACGGCTCTTACTACGAGGGCGACTTTGTAAACAGTAGATTTGAGGGCAATGGCAAGTACGTCTGGACGGACGGAACTGTCTACGAGGGAGCATATGTAAACAACTCTCGCACAGGCAAGGGCAAGGAAACGTGGAAGAACGGCACCTACTACGAGGGCGACTTTGTTGATGGCAAAATCGAGGGCTACGGCAAGCGTCTTTATGCCGATGGCACCGTGTACGTGGGGCAGTTTAGAAATGCCTATCGTCACGGCAAGGGCAAGGAAATGTGGACCAATGGTACCTACTACGAGGGCGACTTTGTTGATGGCAAAATTGAGGGCTACGGCAAGCGTCTTTATGCTGACGGCACCGTGTACGTGGGGCAGTTTAGAAATGCCTATCGTCACGGCAAGGGCAAGGAAACGTGGAAGAACGGTACCTACTACGAGGGTGACTATGTTGATGGCAAAATTGAGGGCTACGGCAAGCGTCTTTACGATGACGGTGGCGTGTACGAAGGTCAATTTAGCGACGGCAATAGGCACGGCAAGGGCAAGTATACTTGGACCAATGGAGACACCTACGAGGGCGACTTTGTCAACAACATGCGCACAGGCAAGGGCAAGTACGTTTGGGCAAATGGCATAGTGTACACGGGTGACTTTGTAAACGGCAAATGCGACGGCATAGGTAAGTGTTGCTACTGCGATGGCTGCGTGTACGAGGGTGAGTTTAGACAACACAAGCGTCACGGCAGAGGGCTTTTTACTGCGCCAGACGGCAAGGCAGTAGAGTACTACTACGAAGATGACAAAAGGGTTTGTCCTGTAGACCAAGCAACGGAAGAAATTGTAAAGCGTATCTACGGAAGCGAGCGCAGGCCGGCGCCTGTCTATTCGCAACCGACAGAGGTCAAGCCTGCTGTAGAGCAAAAGGCAGGGGTGGATGCCACCCCAAAGACAGCCGTCGTCAGCAAGGAAGCAGTCAAGGAGGCTGTCAAGGTTGATGCCGATTTGCAAATTTGGGAGGAGTTTTTGGCACTAAAGTCAGCACAAAGGGACAAATTTTTGGCAATGCATCCCGTAATGGTGGTGCCACAAGGCGTCAAAAAAATTGCCCCAAGCACCTTTAGAAATTGCAAAAATCTAAAGGGAGTAAAGCTTGGCGCAGACGTAGTAGAAATTGGCAGTTGGGCATTTGAAGGCTGCAGCAGCTTGGGGCCTGTGCTTACAATTCCACAAGGGGTCAAAAAAATTGCCTCAGGCGCATTTGAAAATTGTCCCAGCATCAAAAAGCTTGTTTTGCCCGACAACGTCACGTTGGAGCGTAAAGCCTTTACTTGTGGATTGGAGGAGGTGCAATTTCAATCCAACCCACCACGCAACGTGTCGCTTATGAGTAGCTGTTTTTACGGTTGTGACAAAACAATGTCCAGGGAAATGCGCAAACAAATCAAAGAAGTAGGCAAGCATGCCTTTGGTTGACAAAACATTTAGAGCACAAAAAAAGCACGCAAGTAGTAGCGTGCTTTTTTGTTGTATAAAATTGATAATTAGTTTACAAACTCTGCAATGCCTTGGGCAAAGGCGTCGGCTTTGTCAGCCTTGACGTTGCCCTTTGCAGCGTTTAGTGCAATTATTTGGCAAGCCTTGGTGCAATCTACAAAGTTGCGAGTAACAACGTTTACCGTTGCCAGATTGGTGCTGGCTGCAAGACTGCTTACGTATTGCGACATGTTGCTTGCGTGCTTACTTTCGTAGTAGGCAGGGCCAAGCAGGCTGGTGCCGTCGTGCAGTTGGCCTTGCAGCACGCACATGCCCTCGTTGGCCTTGGCATACTTGGCAAGAGTTGCGTCAAGCGTGTCAATGTATTTAGCCGAGCTTTTGTTGTTTGCCGTTTGGTCGCAGTAGGATTGCAACGCTGTAAACAAGCGTGTGCCTTGGCTGTTGTTGCGCTTAAATATATATTGTTGGTCAAGGTAGTCGTTGCCGTCGCCATCCATAAACACAATCACTCTGCCTCTTGCCCGTGACAGCGTGAGGGTGTCAAAAAATTCGCTATCCAGCACTGAAGTGGCAATGTTGCGCACAATGTAGGTGTAGCTGCCATTTGGCACAAAGTACTTTTTGATTAGCTCCAGCAGCTGCTGCTGTGGTTGATTGTTAAACCCGGCAAAGTCCAAAATTACCGTTTCGGTGTTGTGAGCCTTCAAAAATGCCAACACGCCTGCCAGTACGTCATCAATGCTTTCGCCCGTGTGAGATCCGTAAAAGGCAAGCAAATCGTCGCCCTTTTTGCGCACGTTAAGCTCGAGATATCTTACACCCATATCAAGCTGCTGACCGGTGGTGAAGTGCTGTGTCTTGGCGCTGCGAGAGGCTGTGCTTAGGCCTGCATCATTGCTGCCGGCAATGGCAATGTCTTTTACCAATGCTTCATCACTTATGCTTGCCATCCAGCTTTGTGTAAATTGGTTGTAGTTGGCGTTTAGGCTGTCTTTGGGCACGTTGCATCCACACAATGCAATTGCAACAAGCATTGCAACAAGTAGTGCAGACAAGGCTTTTACAAGTTTATTCATAGATTATTCCTCAAATTTGTTTACTATTAGTATACACCAAATTGTCAAAAAGTCAAACAAATGAGTGTTGACGTAAAAAAAAGAGCCAACCTTTGTTGGCTCTTTTGTTAGTTTGTATTAGTTTTTCTTTGTCTTAAACAAGTACTTAACAACAATTACAACTACCAATGCTGCAACCAGCATTGCACTGGAGATGATGGATACAACCAATGCCCAGTCAGTTGTTTTTTCGTCGTGGTCGTGGTCGTGATCAGGAGCGTCTTCGTCTTCCATTTCTTCAACAGGTTCGTTTACGTCCGTTGTGCGCTCGTCAACAACAACGATGTTGTCAAAGTTGTAGCGGCCGTCTGTATCAACAAGAGTTTCGGCAATCGTGTCCCAATCCTCGTAGCCTGCAGT
>JAFVXX010000048.1 GCA_017500905.1 Clostridia bacterium | reverse complement strand
GTTTAGTCCGTTTACGGCAAAGGTAATGCTTTTGATGCCTGCCTCTTCGCCGTCCAGCATATCCAGTACTTCTACCTTGTAGCCACGACGCTCGCAGTAGCGAGTGTACATACGGTACAGCATTTGCGCCCAATCTTGCGCTTCGGTGCCACCTGCGCCTGCGTGCAGGGTGACTATTGCGTTGTTGGCGTCAAACTTGCCAGATAGCAGGGTTGCAATGTGCAGCTCGCCAATTTCCTTTTTGAGGGCGACAATTTCGGTTGCTGCTTCCTCCAGCATGGCTTCCTCGTCGGCAAACATAACTAAAATTTCGTCTACGTCGGTTAGCTTGCGCACAAGCAGGTTGTACTCGTCAATTTTGTACTCTAAGTTTTTGGCACGTTGGCTTACCTGCTGAGCTTCCTTGACGTTGTCCCAAAAGTCGGGCTGGTGTTGCTTGGCTGTAAGCTCGTCCAGCTCGGCCTGAAGCTTGGGCAAATTGAGGCTTTGGCCAATGCCTGCAAGCTTTTGTTGCATTTCTTTTACGTCTTTTTGTAAATCAATTATTTGAATCATTGTTTGTTACCCTTTTTTTCTGCTAACTTTTGCGCTTCGGCAGGATTGTCCTTGGCAAAGCAGCAGTGCTTGTATTTTTTGCCACTACCACATGGACAAGGCTTGTTGAGCGATTTGTTGGGGTTTAGCTGACTTGCCGTTGGCTGCACCACTTGCACTACTCGCTTGATTTTTGCAAACAGCAATGCATGGATGGTGTTGTAGTGGATTTCTTGATTGAGTTTTTCAAAGGCCTCGTACGCCTCTTTTTTGTAGATTACAACGGGGTCGTGTTGACCGTAGGCCTGAAGCCCTACGCCTTGCTTCAAATCCTCTAAGTAGTCGATGTGATCTAACCAAAGCTTGTCCACGGTTTTAAGCAAAACGTACTTTTCCATTTCGTCAAAGGGGACATCGTCTTCCTCCTCCAATGGCGCATCGAAACGGAAGTTTAACAAATCTTGCACCTTGGCTGTTACAATTTGCAGCGCTTGACGGGCTGTTTTGAAGCCATCCTTTACAAGTAAATCCTCTTGCACGGGCACAAACTTTTTAAGCTCGGCATTTACTTGGGCAAGGTTCCACTCGGAAACGTCCTCGTTGCTGCCGCATGCCGACTCCAATGCACGCAAAGCGTAGTCGCCCGCCATTTGCAAAACGTCTTGGTGGATGTCCTCGCCATCCAGCACCTTGTCACGCTCCTTGTAGATTAGCTTGCGTTGTTGGTTGTTGACGTCATCGTACTGCAAAACGTATTTACGTGCCCTAAAGTGGTGACCTTCGGTTATTTTTTGCGCTGTTTCTACCGTTTTGGAAATCATTTTGGCTTGGATTGGCGTGTCCTCGTCCCAACGGAAGGTACTAGCAAGCATTTGCATACGATCGCCGTATAGACGGAACATTTCGTCGTCGATTGCAATGTAAAAGGTGCTTTCGCCCGGCTCGCCCTGACGGCCACTACGTCCACGCAGCTGGTTGTCGATACGACGGCTTTCATGGCGCTCGGTGCCCAAAATGTACAAGCCGCCTGCTTGCATTACACGTACCTTTTCTTCGTCGCACACCGCCTTGTGCTTGGCGTGCAAATCTCGGTAGATTTGTTGAAGCTGTGCTTGCTCGTCGGTGGTCACTACAAAGCTGGTTGCAAGCTCGATTTGATAGTCTTCGTAGCCAAGCTTGGTCATTTCCTGCTTAGCCAAAAACTCGGGGTTGCCACCCAGCATGATGTCGGTACCACGGCCGGCCATGTTGGTTGCAATGGTTACTGCACCAAATCTGCCTGCTTGGGCAACAATTTCGGCCTCACGCTCGTGCTCCTTGGCGTTTAGCACGTTGTGGCGAATGCCCTCCTTGGAAAGAAGCTTGGAAATTTGCTCACTTTTGTCAATGGTTACGGTACCAATCAGCAGAGGTTGTCCCGTTGCGTGTACACGCTTGATTTCCTCCACAATGCCACGCAGCTTGCCTGCTTGGTTTAGGTAGATTACGTCGGGGTTGTCTTGACGAATTACAGGCAAGTTGGTGGGGATGCACACTACGTCAAGGTTGTAGATGGAGTTAAACTCCTCCTCTTCCGTCTTGGCTGTACCCGTCATACCACTTAGCTTTTTGTACAATCTAAAAAAGTTTTGCGACGTGATGGTTGCAAGCGTTTTGCTTTCCTTACGGACAACTACGTTTTCCTTTGCCTCTATTGCTTGGTGCAAGCCACCGTTGTAGCGTCTGCCCTCCATTTTGCGGCCGGTAAACTCGTCAACGATGACAACCTCGCCCTTTTCGACGATGTAATCGCTGTCACGCTTCATGATGGCGTGCGCCTTTAGTGCGTTGTTGATGTAGTGGTTGATATCCAAGTTTTCGACGTCGGCAAGGTTGCTTACGCCAAAAAACCTTTCGGCCTTGAGTATGCCCGAATCGGTCAACGTGACGCCACGCTCCTTTTTGTCCACAACGTAGTCGCCGTTGGGTTGCTCGTCGGCATCCTCGGTTTTGCCCTCCTCGTTGACGTTGGTGCTGTTGCGCAGACCCCTGACAAAGCGATTGGCATTGAGGTACATTTGACTGGATTTGTCACCCTCGCCCGAAATGATCAAAGGCGTGCGTGCTTCGTCAATCAAAATGCTGTCCACCTCGTCTACGATGGCAAAGTTTAGCGCTCGTTGCACACGGTGCGCCTTGCTGGTGGCAAGATTGTCACGCAGGTAATCAAAGCCAAACTCGTTGTTGGTGCCGTAGGTTACGTCGCATTGATATGCCCTTTGCTTGTCGGCATGGCGCATTTTGGAAAGGGTTACGCCTACCGTAAGCCCCAAAAACTTAAACACCTTGCCCATCCACTCGGCGTCACGAGATGCCAAGTATTCGTTGACGGTAACAACGTGCACGCCGTTGCCTGTCAATGCATTTAGGTAGGTGGGTAGCGTTTCCGTCAAGGTTTTGCCTTCGCCCGTTGCCATTTGACAAACACGGCCTTGGTGCAATGCAATGCCACCCAAAATTTGCACGTAGTAGTGACGTTGGTGCAGCACACGGGTTGCCGCCTCACGACATACCGCAAATGCCTCGGGCAAAAGTGTGTCAAGCGCTTCACCATTGGCAATGCGCTCCCTAAAGATTGCCGTCATGCCTTGCAGCTCGGCATCGGACATATCGGCAAACTTGCCCTCCAAAGCAACTACTTGGTCGGCAATTTTTTTAAGCTTTTTGACAGCCTTGGCGTTGGCTCTGCCATAGATATCTTTCATAGTTTCTCCTTACTCATATACAAACTGCTGCGGCGTGCTGGCAAGGGTTACGCAAACCACCCTTGTTGCACCTGCACGCTTCAACGCCTTGGCGCAGTTGTTAAGCGTTGCGCCTGTGGTTTTGACGTCGTCCAGCAGCAATATTGATTTGTTTTTTACTTTGCTTTTGTCAACAACGGCAAATGCGTTGTCAACGTTTTTCTTGCGCTCGGCTCTGCCAAGCATTTCCTGACGCTGTGTTTGCTTTTTCTTGACCAACACGTCAAGAGGGGTTGTGCCCACCAGCTCGCAAAAGCTTTGTGCCAAAATTTGCGCTTGGTTGTAGCCACGCTCCCTTTGGCTTTGCTGTGTCATGGGTACAAAGCACACCTCGTCGAAATCTATTTTGTGCTTGTCTACCATAAAAGCAACGTAGTTTGCCAGCACGTCCAATATGCCTGCATGGCCACCAAACTTGACCTGATAGATAAGCTTGACAACGTCGCCCTCGTACACAAAGGGCGAATACGCCTTGTCAAAGTACACCGTATCAAAGTTGCAGTTGGCGCAAAAGCTTTGCGTGGGCGCTATCCTTGTGCCACATCGCAGGCAAACGTGCCCGTTGTTGAAGGATATTTGCTTGATACACTCGTCGCAAAAGCCCGTGGCATTGTCAAAAATATCCACGCCGCACAGCATGCATTTGCAATCCGTCATGGCAGTAAGCTTGGTTAGGCGTTGCAGTAGTTTAGTCATCGGTAGATGCAAAAAATTTGTCAAAACGAAGCTTTTCGTCTTGTAAAAACTTGCGTAGCAGCGTTGTGCGTGCCGCCACGTAGTTGTTGTGAATCATCATTGCAAGTATTCGCTTGCTGCCCACCAGCACTACCACCTTTTTTGCACGGGTGATGGCTGTGTACAGCAAATTTTTGTTGATTATGGTTGGGGGACCGTTTAGCAAAGGCACTACAACCACGTCAAACTCGCTGCCTTGGCTTTTGTGCACGGTGATGGCATATGCCAGCTGCAAATTTTGCAGGTCGTTGTAAGCGTAGCAAGCCACTCTGCCGTCGTCAAAGGTGACGTCACAGCTGCCTGCCAGCTTGTCCACCTTGGTTACAAAGCCGATGTCACCGTTAAACACTCCTTGCCCCTCCTCCATTGCGCCGTTTGGCAATGGCTTGACGTAGGCAAGCTCGTAGTTGTTTACCGTTTGCATAACCCTGTCGCCTTGACGAAAGATTGTTTTTCCGTAAACTATTTCGCCCTTGCCGTAGACAAAGGGATTGAGCGTGCTTTGCAGCTGCACGTTGAGGCTTTCTACCCCGGCAACGCCACTTTTTAGCGCACCCATGACTTGGATTTGGCTGGGCTCGACACCCGTAAACTTGGGCAAGCGAGTGGCAACAAGCTGCACTACGGTGCTTGCAACCTCGGCAAGATCATCCTTTTGAGTGAAGAAAAAGTCCCTGCTGGAGTTGTTGATTTCGGGCATTTTGCCTGCGTTGATTAGGTGAGCATTGGATACAATCAGGCTGTCCTCCGATTGGCGATACACGTACGTCAAATACTTTACGTCAAAACAACGGCTTTTGATTACGTCGGCAAGCACGTTGCCTGCACCAACGCTTGGCAGCTGATCCTTGTCGCCCACAAGCACAATGCGAGAGCCATCCTCCAACGCACGAAGCAGGCTGTGCATGACGGCAACGTCCACCATAGAAACCTCGTCCACAACCACAACGTCGCAATGCAAGGTGTTGTGCTGATTGTACTTAAAGTTCATCTTGCCGTCGCTAAACTCGTAGCCCAGCAGGCGATGGATTGTCTTGGCATCCTTGCCCGTGCTTTGGCTAAGTCGCTTGGACGCACGGCCGGTAGGTGCGCAAAACTCCACACGCAGCCCTGCCGCAGAAAAAATTTGCCCAATGCACTTGATGATGGTTGTTTTGCCTGTGCCCGGGCCACCTGTAATTACCGTAACACCGTTGACCACGGCCGATTTGACGGCTGCCAGCTGTCCCTCGTGAAAGGTAAATTTGTTTATTTTTTGAAAGGTGTCAATCAGCACGTCTGCATCCAGCATAAGGGGGCGTGCCTCTCGATTTAGCTTGAGCAGCTTGGTTGCAATGGCGTGCTCCAACGAGTAGTATCTTACCAAAGCAATGCATTGCTTGCCATCAATGTCAAACAGCTTGATTGTTGGCTCCAGCACCAGCTTGGTAAGCACGTCTTGCACAATTTGCCCAAGGTTGTAAAAATCCAGCCCGACAAGCTCGTTGCACCTTGCAAACAGGTCGTCAAGGGGAAGGTAGGTGTTGCCTTGCTTTTCGGCAGTATCCTTAAGTGCGTAGACGATGGCTGCCCTTAGGCGAAACTCACCCTCAAGGTCGTGCCCCATGCTGACGGCAATTTTGTCGGCCGTGGCAAAGCCTACGCCATCTACGTCGTCAATAAGCTTGTATGGGTTTTGGCTTAGCACTGCCTTGGTGGATTGCTTGTATACGTTGTAAATTTTTAGCGCAAGATTGGTGGTCATGCCCCACTTTTGCAAAAACATAATTTGCTCTTGCATCTTTTTTAGCTCGGCAATGCTGTTGCCAATTTCCATCGCCTTGTTGATGGATATGCCCTTGATGGTGGCAAGCCTTGATGGGTCGGCCTCTATCACGTTGATGGAGTCATCGCCAAACTTGTTGTAGATGTTTTCGGCAGTTTTGGGGCCAACGCCCTTGATTAGTCCACTTGCAAGGTAACGGATGATGCCCTGCTTGGTGGTGGGGTTGGATACAACGTAGGTTTCTATTTGCAACTGCTCGCCGTAGGTTTTGTGCGCAACCAAAGTGCCCGTGACGGTCAACACCTCGCCTGTCGAAAGGGAAGGTAGGTTGCCAACACAGGTGACGATGCCGTCTTGTTGCGTTTCCAGCTCCAACACGGTGTAGCCGTTTTCTTGATTGTAAAACACGATACCAACTACCGTGCCCGTAAAGGTTAGTTGCACAAAAATCTCCTACAAGTAAAAATACACCGAGTATTCGGTGTATTTATTTTACATACTTTTTGTGCTTCCGTCAACCTATTTGACAAAATATGCGTTTTTAGGTGGCAATTAGCCCAAATATTTTTTCAATTCGTCCACTTTGTCAAGCTTTTCCCAGGGGAATTGGCTTCTGCCAAAGTGACCGTAGCTTGCCGTTTGCTTGTAGATTGGCTTTTGCAAATCAAATTGGTTGATGATTGCCTTTGGACGAAGGTCAAAGTGTTGGCATACAATTTGCGCCAGCTTTTCGTCACTGAGCTTTCCTGTGCCGTAGGTGTTGACGTCAACCGATACAGGCTTTGCACGGCCAATTGCGTAGGATACTTGCAGTTGCACCTTGTCACACAGCCCTGCAGCAACCAAATTTTTGCAGACGTATCTTGCAAGATATGCCGCACTGCGGTCTACCTTGGT
>JAFVXX010000047.1 GCA_017500905.1 Clostridia bacterium | reverse complement strand
GGTCCCCGACGCACCGTCTTGCCTCCCTCCTGAGGGAGGTGGCACGCTTGCGTGACGGAAGGAGTTTTTCCCCTTACCTGTCACAACATCGTAGGGCAGGGGCTTGCTCCTGCCGTAAAAAAGGACACTCCCCCGAGTGTCCTTTTTCCTAATCAATTTTTCTTTTACTAATCTTGCTTTTCAACTACCTTTTTGCACCAGCTCTTTTTGTTGCAATTTGGGCATTTTAGGTATCGTGTTGTGCCCATGTGCATTGCCCTTAGTGCTTGTGCGTAGGTTGGCACAATTTGGTGTCCGCAATGCTTGCATTTGTAGTAGCCAACGCTTACCTCCAGCTTAAGTGCGTAAAAGCACGGAATCAAAAACACAACGGCTGACGCAACTATCACAACCAATTGCCAAGGTCCTTCGGGAATCAAAAAAGCAGCCGTTGCAAGGCAGGCAAACAACCCTACCATGCTTGCAAGCATAATTATCCACATGTTTTTCCAGATGGTTTTGTTTTTTTGTTGCAGCTCTTTTGTCATATCCAGCAAAAGCTGCTCTTGTTTTTTGTCGTTGTTTTCCATTGCAATTTTCTCCCCACAAAGCAGTTCGTTTACGCTGATGCCAAGCGCATCACACAAACTGGGTAGCACCGAGTAATCGGGCAACGATTTGCCGTTTTCCCACTTGGATACAGCCCTGTCCGTCACGCCCAACGTTTCGGCAAGCTGAGCCTGAGTCAAGCCCCTTTCCTTTCGTTGCGACGCCACAAAGCGTCCAATTTTTATTTGGTCCATTTTGCCACCTCCTTAGTTGCATTGTACTACTTTTTTGGGGAAATTTCTACACAAAAACGGTAGAATATTCTCTACCGTTGGTTGATTTTTGCTTTATCTATATATATTGTGGCATTTTTTTGGCTATTTTACTCCACGAAGCTGGGCAGTAGGGCAAATTGCCACAGCCACACGATGCAAATTTTCCATCGTTTCCTTGTCAAGCTGGCTAACGCCCTCGCCAACAAGGTTGCCACTGTCTACAAATTGCTGAAGATACCAATGCTTGGCATCCTTTAGCCACTCTGCCATGTCCTTTATGCTGTCGCTGTCGTGTAACGGATGGCACAGCGTTGTCCTAAATTCGTAATCCACCTTGCCCAACAGCAGCAAATCCACGCATTTGCAAACGGTGTCAAGGTCCACCTCGCACCCACAAGTAACGTTGTACAAAGCCTTGCTGTTTTTTACGTCCATTGCAACGTAATCTACCAATTTGTTGTCAATTAGGTAACGCAATTTGTCGTAGCTTGTGCCGTTGGTGTCCAGCTTAACCTTGTAGCCCATTTGCTTCACCTTGGTAACAAACTCCACAATGTCCTTTTGCATAAGTGGCTCGCCACCCGATATGCAAATGCCCTCCAGCACACCCTTGCGCTTATGCAAAAGGTCCAGCACCTCCTGCTGGTCAATTTGTTGGTCAATTTGCGCCACAAGATGTGCATTGTGACAAAACGGACAACGCATATTGCATCCGTTTGTAAACACCGTGCAAGCCATGTGATTGGGGTAATCCAGTAGTGTAAGCTTAAGCAATCCGCCAAAAATCATTTTACAGCACTCCTTTTGTGTCTATTATACACCAAAACGCCCCTTTTGACCACCCCTTTGTAGCAACTTGCCAAAATATTTTCCCACCCCACCCATCCACACAGCCCAATTTTCCCACCGTAGGGGCGACCATTGGTCGTCCGCACAAAAAAAGGACACCTACACAGGTGTCCTTTTGCATTGATGCAAATTAATTACAATCTTTTTCTTTTCAACTGCGTATTTATATGCCAAAGCCGTACCACTGCGTGTGTTTGAAGGAGGAATATACTCTTTGTTGTAAAAAAACAGGCACAAATCACAGCAATCTATCATTGCCTCATTTCGCTTGATGTAATTCAATTTGCCCGCATTACAATTGTCGTCAAAAAACCACGTATCTTCGTAAAAATTGTGTAGATATTTTTCATACTCATCACTAATGTTAGGATATTCTGCCCTAACATATATACGCTTAATGTTTTTGTATGTATATTTGAGGTCGGTTACTATATTGTAGCAAACGGAAGAAAACATACTTTTGCTTCCAAACATAAATATATTAACCTTCTTGTTTTCAATTAGGTCAACAATGATGCTTCTCAAATTTTGTAACAAATCGTTGTTTGCTTCAATTTTTCTGTGTCCAATAATACAGCATTTTTTCATTAACGTACCCAAAAACTTATTTTATTCAATTAATATGCAAATTATAATTAGGCAATGCCTAATTGTCAAGCAATTGTTAGGCAACATCTAATATAATATAAATATGAAAGAAAACTTAGACTTAACTATTTCTCAAAACTTAAAACGCGAAATCGAGCAATCAGGCATGAAAAAGAGTGAAATTGCCGAGGCAATAGGAGTATCTCGTGCCACTGTTTCGCAATACGTGTCGGGTAGGGCTCAACCCACCCTTGCAACATTGTCCAAGCTATGTACGGTTTTGGATTGCTCTGCCGATGACATTTTACAAGTAAAACGCAAGTAACACTAACGGCTTCTGTTTACAGCAAGCCGTTTTTTATTTTTCTCAATGCAACTTGTCGCCTACAATCGTAGGGGAGGATTCCATATCCTCCCGCCTATATCAACAAGGCTTGTTTGTCGCAACATCGTAGGGTGCGACGTCCCCGACGCACCGTTTTGTTATCAACAAGGACTAAACCCTATCCCGTAGGGGACGACGTCCTCGACGTCCCGCCTTGCCTCCCTCCTGAGGGAGGTGGCACGCTTGCGTGACGGAAGGAGTATTCACCAAAAACACGGCTTACTGGGCAAAATACTTTCAAATTTTGCGTCTAAACGTTTGACAAAAAGCATAAATTTAAGTATAATCTTGTAAGAGTTAGCAATGGCTAACAAGTTTTTTTGGAGATTTTTATGGACCTAACTTTTGCTCAGGAAGGAACTGAATACATCATCAAAAGCATCCAAACGGACGACGAGGATTTAAACGCCTTTTTGTTTTCGCTTGGTTGCTACAGTGGACAACCCATCACGGTAATCAGCCATCGCAAAAGTGGTTGTGTGGTAGCCATCAAGGAGGCACGCTACAACATCGACAAACAGCTTGCACAAGCCATCATCATCTAACAAGCAAGGCAACAATGCCTTTTTTGTTTGGGGATGTGTTAGCAATGGCTAACACAATATTGGGAGGAACATCAAAAAAAATGAGAATTGCACTTACAGGCAATCCAAACAGTGGCAAAACCACCATGTACAATGCGCTTACCGGTCGCAACGAAAAGGTAGGCAACTGGGCGGGCGTCACTGTCGAACGTAAGGAACACAACATCAAAAAAAGCT
>JAFVXX010000046.1 GCA_017500905.1 Clostridia bacterium | reverse complement strand
TTCTACAATATTGATAGTACAAGAGTTGATCTCGTCATTTCCGCTTACAACAAAATAGTAACTACAATCTTTTTCCAATAAAGCATTGCACCGTCCTATTTCTTCATTAAGCAAGAATTTATCTTCATTATACAACTTGAAACTTAAAGATTCAGATATAGTAAAATCATAAGCTTTTGTCGAAGTGGGTGTAAACTTTACAATTTTTTCTTCTTCCTCACAAAGATCTACGACAAGATCTTCTCCCAAATAAGCTGTTTTGTAATCATTCGTAATTGAAACTTCGACTTCTTTACAACAAAACACATTTTCAGCAGTAACATCTTGTTGATTTTCTATTTTTATATGGTATGTACTGTTCTTCGTAAAATAAAACAAACCATCATCTCTCGACGGGACCTGATAATTGTTTGAATCATAGACCGAATAGGCTATATCATCAATATTAATATTATAGAAACCCGACATTTGTGGAACAAAGAGTAATTCCCTATATCCTTGTGGTAAAAGATAAAACTTTTGCTTACCACCATCATACAAGCATTGTGTTTCATTACCTATATCAATATAATCATGATGATCACCGCCGATGCGCTCCGTCCTCGTTATTTCACGCGCCCCCGTTCTATTGTTTTCAATAGTAACACTTATATAATACTGTAGTCGTGCTCGTTCTATTCCAGAATCATTTACCCTAAACATGGCGGTAAAATAATCCCCTTCCACATAGTCCTGTCCATTTTCATCTATATCTGCAACCATACTTCTAACCAAAAAGCCGTTTTTTTCTTTTTGTTTATTTTTACTTACTGATAACCCCTCTCCTTCATATATATAAAATTGCCCAGACTGATCAATATTATTTAATGAATAAACTTTTATCTCATTATGACTTGTCGTTATAGCGTCTGCAACATCTATCAATGTTATTACACCATCAACTACCTTACCGACGGCTGGATGGACGTAATTAGCAATCCCGGAAATAACAAATTTCGTTTGAGTATTATAATTTTCCTCTTCCCCACGATCCGTTATATTGTACCCTAACGCCGCCCCACAAAAAAAGAGTCCATTATCTTCATCAATATCATAGCCCACGTCATTTTGATTTTTTTCGTACAAATTTGAAAGCGTAGCTATAATTTTAATGTCAGTAACCCGTAGATAATAATCCACATGCATATCGCCAGCATCTATCGATACTCGATCAAGTATTGGATAATAATAATATTCTTGAATAAACAATACTCTCACAGTAACTTGAGGCGTATAGCTGTCTTCAAGATCAATATTTGTAGAACAATCAATTTCAAAAACAACCACATACGATCTATTTTCAGATCCTGGTCCACGCGAAAAAGTGTCGATATAAAAGCCGTAAGTTTTGCCAACATATTGATATTGTCCTGGAACAACAAACATCTCCCTAGGAACAATTTGTACAATTAAATCGTCTTGAGTTTGATTTAAATTGTCTTTCTCAAGCTCCCAATATTCAGAAATTGTCATATCGCTATTTTGCATCGTATCACTATTATACAAATACTTTGAATCTGTATAACAGTCATATGCTCTACTAGATACATTATTTTGAATAATTTGATATTGTTGGTCTAACTCTGACGCAAAACCAATTGCAGGTAGAAAGATCAATGCTATTGAAACGATTATTAGCAAAACAAAGCTAATTTTAAATATTTTTTTTAACATTAGCGCACACATCCTTTAATGAATTATTACAACGACTTCTTTTGTAAATCCTTTATACTTCAAATCCGCTCCTTCATTTACATATACGCCGTTATATCTCATACTTAAAATATAAATACCCTTTTCAATTAATGGTTTTTTTTCTGTAATATCGCTATTTTTACAATAGGTGTACCATCTCCAATCGTGCTCACACTGATTTGCAATCAAATCAACACCTTCTGCAGCAACGAATATTTCTGGGACGTATTCTACTCCTGTGTATTTAAGAAGCCAAGCAAATTTTTGATTTTCTAAGGAAAAGTTACTGCCAAGTTTTTGAATAAAATTTTGCATTTCAGCTGACGTTAATTCTTTGTACTCACCACCATCGAAAACAACCTTGACAGTTGGATCAATGTTATATTTTTCCTTACAAACGCTTACGATCGTTAAAGCAATAAGTAATACAGCAAGCAAAATACACACAAAAGTGGTCAAACTCTTTCTTTCAATTACAATGGTGTAATATTTTTTACCATCTTGTTTTTGTTCTTGTTGTTGACAATTCATAGCAATCTCCTTTTGTTATATTGTATCACTAATGCCACACAATTTCAATAGCTAAAGAAAAAAAATACACAAGTTTTTGCTTGTTAAATAAAACAGAACGACACGAGGTCGTTCTGTTACAGCACTATTGTTCCGACGTTGCAAGTTTTAGTAGTTGCGTGTTGCAAATGGTTGCCGCAAAGGGAAACTAAAGGCAATTTAAGCAAAATTAAAAGGCATTTTGGTGCAAAAATCTTGCCTACGCTTAGCGTGTTTAAATAACTGTTGACTTAATTTTGTTGATTGTATATAATTAGGTTTGTAAACAACTACAAAAGGAGGTTATTTTTATGACTGATTTTGTTTACCAATTTAGCCACGAAGGATTTTTTGGCTTTTCACTAACAACGGATTTTCACGAGTTTTCTTTTGCACACTTTGCGCCCATCATTGTGTTGTGCTTGGCTCTT
The DNA here is from genome assembly GCA_017500905.1 of Clostridia bacterium. Taxonomy (GTDB): domain Bacteria; phylum Bacillota; class Clostridia; order Christensenellales; family CAG-314; genus RGIG5495. Next base: position 7,728 of record JAFVXX010000046.1, on the reverse strand, counting down.
TTCTTTACGTATCGCTATCGCAAACAAATTGCAAGCTGGAAGGGCGAAGAAACCTTTAGATTTGTACTTGCTGCTGTAATTATCGTCAACGAGTGCGCTTACTGGTGGCGCTTGATGTACGTTGGCAACGGCAACAACGGCAAACAGCTTTTGACAAAATTGCCTCTTGAGGTTTGTCAATGGATGGCGTTTTTGGTTGCATTTATGCTGATGAAAAAAAGCAAACACCTTTACGACGTAACCTTTTACATTTGTTTGACGTTGGGCGTTGTTCCTTTGATTACACCGGCTGTACTTTCCAGCACGGGCCCGGGATATTGGAGATACTACCAATTTTGGCTTGAGCATCTTTTGCCAATTTACTCCGTGCTGTACGTCACTTTTGTTCACGGATTTAGGCCCAACTGGCGAAAGGTTTACAAGCCACTTGCCGTGCTTGGATTTATGGCTGTGCTTGCAATCATTGCAAACCTAAACATCCCAGGTGCCAACTTTATGTACCTTGCTTCCGGCACAACGGGAGGATCTTTAGCAAACATACTGCCGGAAAACATTTGGGTACGACTTGCTTTGTACATGGGCATTTTGACCGTCCTGTTTACACTTGTTTCCCTTCCACAAATCATCCGTGAAGCACGACAAAAAAAGGCTGCCGCAGTGCAAAATGCCAATGCAGATACAAAAGACAGCACGGAAAATAGCGACAAAAACTAAAATTTGCTTTACAAAATAAAAAAGGCTAACGAACACTCGTTAGCCTTTTTATTGATTAAAAATTTACTTTTCCCACTCTTTGTCTTGATATGGGGTACTTTCTACACCTTTATCTTGCAATTTGCTTACCATACGGTCTAGCGTTCCTCTCCACATCTTTTTGAACCACTTTGTTTCACCAAACCACTTGACAAGTGTTGGGCTTACTGCGTAATACAACTTGATAAATGCACGTCCGTACCAAGTAGTTCCCAACGTATCATCACGATAGCGACGCAAAGTCCAAACTTGTGGACAATCATACGAACCATAAACACAAGTTGCAACGTAGCAACCACCACTTTTGAAAGTATTACTTCTAATCTCATCAATCAAAGATTGAATATAACCCTCATTGCTCATTTTATAAAGCTCTTCAAATTCTTTAGCTACGCAATCTCTAATATTGTCAACTTCGTTTTGCAACCACTCAGCAGGTTTTAATTTAGCTAATGGAGCAGAATGAGCCTCACAAATTGCTTTAGGAATCTCATACATTCTACTAACCGCCTTACTAATTTTACCCAAAACACTTTTTTTGTTTTCTATTGTTTTCTGATAATGCTCACTGATTACTGAAATGGATCTTTTTAGAGTAGAACAGGCATTTTCACACGTTGTTCTAATATTTTCATCAAAAGCTCGTACAATAGTTGACATAGCCTTTCCATAAGAACTAAAGAAAACAGCCTCAATATTATCAGGACAATTTTGTTCCACTAAATTGTAATATTTCTCGACTTCTTCCCAATCCTCTTTTTCTAAAGCACGTCTTGCATTTTTTAAGGATTTTTCTATAAATGCAGAATTGTCTACTTTAACAGTTCCTTGCACCTCTACAACGCCTTCTATCATTAGTTTCCTTGCTTCTTCTACAGTATATTTGCAACCACAGTATTGACAAACAAAATATCCATCTTGTTTTATCAAATCAGTATTACCACACATTTCACAAGCAATTTTTTTCATTTCATTTCTCCTTTTGTAATTTGTCATGTTATACAACAATTTATCAAATAAAAAAGTGCGCCAACCTGAGTCAGCGCACAAAAACGCAAACTCCGTAGTTGTCACACAAACAAAAGCAATGACTAAGCACTCCCATTGTGGAATTTGCAGTTTTTACAAATTGTATCAATGAGAGTATGACAAAATTAGGGCAAGATATACCCCTGTTTAGTCATGCTTAAATATTAAGTTTGTGTGACGTACTCAGTATAGCACATTTTTTTGCGCTTTACAATAATATTTTACAAAAAATAAAACTCGACTTGCGATAAGTCGAGTTTTTGCATTTGTTTTACAGTATTGTCGTGCCGACGTTGCGAATTTTTAGCTGATGGACGTTTTCTGCGCCGAAAAGCTCTGTCGCCTTGGCTACAAAGCATTGCTTTTCGCCTTGGGGCACAATGCACAGCACGGTGCCTGCAAATCCACCACCGTGTACTCTTGTTGCACCGTTGGGGTTTAGTGCAGACAGCGTGTTGATAGCGTCCAAAAGCGTTGTGTCACCACCCTCGTAGTGGCAGTTTTGAAGCTTGCTTACACTGCTTTGTCCCGATGCGTTTAGCTCTGCTACAAAGCCGGCGTCGCCACCTTGCAACAAATTGTAGGTTGATTGCACACGGGCGTTTTCTTCAAAAAAGTGCTCGGCACGCAAGATTGCCCTTGGGCTTACTGCCTGCGACAGCGCATCACGGGTTGCCCAAAAGGCTTCTTCCTCCACCTGCGACAAAATTTCCTTGCCGTAAAAGGAGGCAACCTGCTTCATTTCAGCAGGGATGGTTGCGTAGTGTTGGTTTAGGCGAGAGTGCGATTTGCCCGTGTTTACCACCACAATTTGATGGTTGTGCAATTGAGCATTTGTGCATTGCACTTGGTTGGTGGCAAAATCCATCAAGACAATGCCACCTGTAAGCACTACCGTTTGGTCCATCAGCCCACACGGCTTGCCAAAGTAGACGTTTTCGGCAAATTGACCTGCCTTTGCAAGGGTGAGGTTGTCGATGCTGCCACCGTTGTACAAATGGTTTTGTATTTGGCACACAAGCATCTGAAAGGCTGCGCTGGACGAAATGCCTGCGCCCGATGGAATTACGCTGTGCAAATATGCGCTAAAGCCACCAACGTTGTAGCCATTTTGCTTTAGATAGCGCAACACGCCACGTATCATGCCACGGCTTGACGCCTCGGGCTGCGACAAATCGTCGTTGACGTTGATGTTGATGTCACGAAAGCCTTGCGTGCGAATAAACACCCTACCGTCGTTGCGTGGCAAAAAGCAGGCAACAACGTCCAGACTTACCGTTGCGCCCATCACCTTGCCACCGTTGTGGTCGGTGTGATTGCCGACAAGCTCTACCCTGCCACTTGACGATGCCACGTAGCAAAGGCGTTGACCGGTCATTTCGTAAAACTTACGAAACAAATTGTTGTAACGCTCTACCTGCTCCATCTTGACGTTGCCGTACAAATTTGTAAAGTTGTGTCGTATCTGTGATACGCTTGATACCTTTTGCATACCACGATTATACACCAAAAACAAACTAAATGCAACAAATTACTCGACAGTTACCGATTTTGCAAGGTTTCGTGGCCTATCCACGTCGCATCCTCGCCCCTTTGCAAAGTAGTAGGCAAACAGCTGCAACGGCACAACCGAAATGATGGGCGCAAAAATTTCGTCTACGGCAGGCAAGGATACAACCTGCACCTGATTGCTTGTGGGACTGACGGGATACTGGCTAAGCACCAATGCGCTTGCCCCACGAGAGGTAACCTCGGCTACGGTGTTGCAACATTTGTCTACCAAATCCTTTTCGCAGGCAAGGGCAACCACCAACACGCCCTGCTCCATCATTGCAAGGGTGCCGTGCTTAAGCTCGCCACTGGGATACGCCTCGGAAGGCAAGTAGCTTACCTCCTTAAGCTTCAATGCGCCCTCCTTGGCTGTGGCAAAATCCAGCCTGCGACCAACAAAATACGCCAAATGCGCCTGCTTGTAGCGTTTTGCCATCAAGGCAAATGCCGTGCTTTGGCTTACAAGGTGTTTACATGCAGAGGGCACCTTGTCAAAGCAAGTCAAATACCTACTGCGCGCCCTTGCGCTAAGCCTGCCCTTGGCGTGGGCAAAGTCTACTGCAAACAGCGTCAGCGCAACCAGCTGGCAGTTGTACGCCTTGGTGGATGCAACGGAAATTTCGCGCCCTGCCTTGACAAACTTTACAAAGCTTGCCTCAAAGCACAACGAGCTGTTGCAAACGTTGGTTACGGCGTACACTGTTGCGCCCTGCCTTTTTGCCTTTTGCACGGCTTTTAGAGTGTCGGCAGTTTCGCCACTTTGCGAGATTGCCACAACCAAGGTGTGTTTGTCCGTAGGAAAGCTGTCGTAGACGTACTCGCTGGCAACCACGGCTTGGCAATCCATTTGCGCCAACCTTTGAAGCAAGCTGCACCCCACCATTGCGCTGTGATACGCCGTGCCACACCCCACAAAGTACACCCGTTTGTAGCCGTTTACTTGCTTTTTGTCAAGGCACAATCCACCACTTGCAAAGTAGTAGTCGTACGTTTGACGTACTGCGTCCGGGATTTGAAAAATTTCTGCCAGCATAGCGTCGCCTTGCAATTGGTTGCTGTCGCAATCGGTGTGGGACGGGGCAAAGTAGCACGGCTCAACGTGCTTACCCTCAACCCACAAGTCAACGGAGTTGCCCAGCACGGCAAGGCAATTTTCCGGCAAAACGGCAACGCTGGATGCAAACTGCTCCATCACGGCAACGTCACTGCACACGCAAGTTCCCTGCTTGCCCTTGCCAACGCACAAGGCACTGCCCCGCTTGTAGGCGTAAAGATTGTCGTCCCGACTTGTTGCAACCACCACGGCAAAGCTACCCGTAAGCATATTGCACACCTTTTGCAACGTTGTTGCCACGTCGCCGTCAAAGTGCTTGGCAAGCAGATGAGCGATCACCTCGCTGTCAGTTTGTGAAGCAAACTCTACGCCTTGCCTTTGGAGGGCAAGCTTGTGCTGAAGGTAGTTTTCGACAATTCCGTTGTGAACCACTGCAAAGTTGCCGTCGTACGAAACAAACGGATGGGCGTTTTGCTTGCACACCTTGCCGTGCGTTGCCCATCGGGTGTGGCCAATGGCAACCTTGCCTGCAACAAAATCCACCTTTAGAGCATTTACCCTACCCGTGCTTTTTTCAATTTGCAAGCCACACTCCGTCTTTACGCCAATGCCTGCCGAGTCGTACCCACGATACTCCAGCTGATGCAATGCCAAAAGGGTGTTGGTTACGCAATTTGCGCCAATAGTGCCAAAAATTCCACACATAATACGCTCCTACAAAAACAAAATGCGTAGTATTATATGAAAAATTTTGTCAGTAGGTGTCAAAATGGAAAATTTTGGCAAAACGTTTGACGAAAACAGGCATTTGGTTGTATACTTTGTAGGTTATTGGGAGAAACACAATCTATGAATAGACAAGACATACGAAACATTGCAATAATTGCCCACGTCGACCACGGCAAAACCACCCTGGTAGACAAATTGTTGAAGCAAAACGGTGTTTTTCGCACCAACGAAGTGGTTGCCGAGCGTGTAATGGACAGCAACGACATCGAAAAGGAGCGTGGCATAACCATCCTTGCCAAAAACACAGCAATCACCTATAACGGAACAAAAATCAATATTATCGACACCCCCGGCCACGCCGACTTTGGTGGCGAGGTAGAGCGCATACTATCCATGGTAGACGGCGTTTTGTTGCTTGTTGATGCAATCGAGGGCTGCATGCCTCAAACACGCTACGTGCTTAAAAAGGCGCTTGGACTAAACAAAAAGGTGCTTGTGGTAATCAACAAGATAGACAAGGGCGAGTTTGACTCCAACGAGCTGCAAGAGCAAATAATGGAGTTGTTTTTGGAGTTGGGCGCAAATGACGACCAATTTGACTTCAAAATCATCTACGCCAGCGCAAAGCAAGGCTGGGCAACCGAAACACTTGGCGAAACAGGCGTAGACATGGAGCCACTTGTAAAGGCAATTTTGAGCGAAATCCCTGCCCCACAAGGCGAGGTGGATGACGGACTTCAACTGCTGCTTTGCAACATAGATTACGACGAATACGTTGGCCGTATTGGCATTGGCAAGGTAAACCGTGGCACCATCAAAAGTGGTCAAATGGTTACAATTTGTCGTACCGACGGCACTACTGCTACGGCAAAGATACAACGTCTTTACCAATACGAGGGGCTTCGCCGTGTAGAAGTAGAAAGTGGCCAAATGGGCGACATTGTTGCCATCAACGGCATTGACGAGCTTAACATTGGCGAAACGGTTTGCGACACCGACAAGGTGGAGGCACTACCCTTTGTGCACATTGACGAGCCAACAATATCCATGATGTTTATGGTAAACAACAGCCCCTTTGCAGGCAAGGAGGGCAAGTTTGTTACCAGCCGTCACCTACGTGCAAGGCTTTTTAAGGAAGTAGAAACCAACGTAAGCATGCGTGTAGAGGAAACGGAATCGGCCGATTGCTTCAAGGTGTACGGCCGTGGCGAGTTGCACCTTTCTATACTAATCGAAAACATGCGCCGTGAGGGTTACGAATTTCAGGTGTCACGTCCAAAGGTAATTTTTAAGGAAATTGACGGACAACGTTGCGAGCCAAAGGAGTACCTTGTTGTAGAAGTACCCGACAACTACGTTGGTAGCGTAATGAACAAGCTGGGTGCACGAAAAGCCGAGCTTATCAACATGGCACCCGACGGCCAAGGTGGCACCAAACTAGAATTCAACATCCCTGCCCGTTGCCTAATTGGCTACCGAAGCGAGCTACTAACCGACACCAAGGGCTTTGGTGTGATGAGCCACATCTTCAATGGCTTTGAGCCATACAAGGGCGACATCCAAGAGCGCACCCGTGGCAGCTGTGTAGCATTTGAGGACGGCGTAACCACTGCTTACGGATTGTTTAACGCACAGGAAAGATGCACCCTGTTTGTAGGTGCAGGACTTAAGGTTTACAGCGGTATGGTAGTAGGCGAAAACAGCCGTGAGGACGACCTTGCCGTAAACGTTTGCAAGACAAAGCACCTAACCAACAACCGTGCAAGTGGCAGCGAAGAAGCGCTTAAGCTTGTTCCGCCACGTCAAATGAGCCTGGAGCAATGCCTTGACTTCATTGCCGACGACGAATACGTAGAGGTTACCCCCACCTCCATCCGTCTACGCAAAGCAATACTTGACCACTCGGAGCGTATGCGCATATGGGCAAAGAACAACAAAAAAGCGTAATTTAAGCAACAAAAAAGGACACTCACACGAGTGTCCTTTTGTTTTTGTTTTTATTTGCCAATTTCAGGATCAAACCATACCAATGGAAAAGCTGTTGTTCCACACTCACACATAAACCTAACGTTTATTTTTCTCTCTGCTATATCATGCTCATATCGCAAAGGCAATTTATGTTCAAATTCTAAAAACATCTCCATGTTTTCTATATTCAAACCAAAACGTTCATCAACATAGTAATACCAGTCGCTATTCTCATCGCCGGCAAAACCGGTAAAAAGATATTTGTAGCCACTAAAAGTAATATAGACGTTGGTTAAGCCGTTCTCATAGGCTTCTTCCGTCAAAATCAGTTCTAATGTGTAATTGAATTTTGAAGAGAGTTCTTGATACCTTATTTTTGCTTCTACCTGTGAATCTAACACCTTTACGTCCACGACGTCGTAGCATTTGTCAACATCCATAAAGCACAGCTTTTTACCATCAAAATAGTATCTAGTACCATACGATTCCTTTGTGCTCCACAGTTGCGTAACGATATCCAAAACACTGTGTTCCTCTATGCTTAAATAAGCCTCTGTACTGTTGCCGTAGCCTTTTTGGACTGGATATTTGATTCCTTTTTCAAAACTTATTTGGTACGGGTTAGTCCCCCATCTAAACACTTG
>JAFVXX010000045.1 GCA_017500905.1 Clostridia bacterium | reverse complement strand
TGTTTGGGGAAGGTGCTTTGCCTTTTCTAAAATAGAAATTGTTTCCATGCCACCCATACCGGCAATTACGGCACAATCCACCTACAGACTGCCAAGTCCATCCTGACAGATAAACTCGCACTTGGTTTGGCGCAGGCGTGTTGCCAGCGATTGAGCCTTTTTGAGGCTGGGACGGCTGACGTCACAAAAGTGTACAAACTTGGCCTTGCCATCAATTAGTGCCTGAATGCCAACGTAGCCGTGGTCGCAGCCAACATCGGCAAGGGTGTGCACCTGTGGAATTTGATTGTAGATTGTTTGAAGTCGTTCGGTAAGATACATATTAGTTGTCCAGGTAGTCACGAAGCTTTTTGCTTCGGCTTGGTTGACGCAGCTTGCGTAGCGCCTTTGCTTCGATTTGTCTGATACGCTCACGGGTGACGTTGAACTCCTTGCCAACTTCCTCCAAGGTGCGTTGTCTGCCATCGTCCAAGCCGTAGCGCAGACGAATTACCTTTTCCTCACGAGGGGTAAGCTTGTGCAGGGCAACGATTAGCTGCTCTCGCAGCATGGAGTGAGCTGCAACGTCGCTTGGGGCAACTGCCTTGTTGTCCTCGATGAAGTCGACAAGGTGGCTGTCCTCCTCCTCGCCAATTGGCGTTTCGAGGCTGACGGGGTCTTGCGCAATCTTTTGGATTTCCATTACCTTTTCGGGAGTTACGCCCATGCGAGCAGCAATTTCCTCGGGGGTGGGCTCACGGCCAAGCTCTTGCAGCAGGGCACGTTGGGTGCGCACTTGACGGTTGATTGTTTCGACCATGTGCACGGGGATACGGATTGTGCGTGCTTGGTCGGCAATGGCACGGGTGATTGCTTGACGAATCCACCACGTTGCATAGGTGGAAAACTTGAAGCCCTTGGTGTAGTCAAACTTTTCAACAGCCTTCATCAAGCCGAGATTGCCCTCTTGGATTAGATCCAAAAACAGCATTCCACGACCAACGTAGCGCTTTGCAATGGACACTACCAAACGCAGGTTGGCTTCGGACAGGCGTTGCTTTGCATCCTCGTCGCCATCCAGCATACGTCTTGCAAGCTCGGCTTCTTCCTCGGTGGAAAGCAGCGGCACCTTGCCAATATCCTTGAGGTACATCTTTACAGGGTCGTCAACTACTACGTCGGCTACCTTACGAAACAATTCCTCGGTGTTGGATTCGAATATATCCTTAAAGGAAACGCCGTTTTCCTCCAGATATTTGTAGATTTGTGCGTTTTGCTCGCTGGACAAATCAAGCTTTTCGAGCTTTTCTTCTACTTGCTCGTAGGTTACGTAGCCATCTACTTGCTTTGTCTTGATTTCTGCCAAAAGGCTTTCTAAAAATTGTTGATTTACCATTGTTTTCTCCTAACCGTTTAGTTTGTTTAGTTTTTCGTTGAGTTGTTGTATTTGTTGTATGATTTGTGTCGCTTGCTCGTCTGTTGCTGTCTTTAGCTGGGCGTTTAGTTGGTTACGCTGATTTTTTAGACGAGTTTCTTCGACGTAATTGACGCAATCTTGATAGTACGCTTGGTCACTTTGCAGCGTTTCTTCGCTGAATTGTGGTTGTAAAATTGCTTGATGTAGGCCGTCATCTGCCTCGGGACACAGGGTAAACATCATGTCAACCGATGGGGCTTGTCCCTTTGCTTGGCAATCCAATACGTAATTAAACATTACGCTGTAAAAGCGTTTGTCTGTGTCCGGCACCTGCGTAAGATGAGCAAACGGCATGTTGTTGAGCAAGCATGCCAAAATGTAGTTTAGTGCCTTGTCGTACGAGCTGGTGCTGTCGTAGGTGGGCTGCTCTATGACGGCTGAGGCTTGGCCTTGGGCAAGCTTGCGCCTTAGATACTCCTCGGAGTAGCCTGTAATTTTGGATACAACCGTGACGTATCTTGCCTGTGCAACGTCATCAAGCTGCTGCAGCATGATTACTGCGCCCTTGACGTACTTGGCAAGGTTGCTGTTGCGCTGCGCCTGGTTGCCTGTAAGTGGAAAGGCTTGCTCCAGCACCTTTAGCTTGTAGTCGGCAAGCGGCAATGCCTGCTGCAACAAATTGTTGAAGGCATCTACACCATGCTTTTTGACGTATTCGTCGGGGTCTTGGTTGTCGGGCACGGACATAACCTTGACGTCCAGCCCCTCCTTTGCCAAAATGTCCATACCACGGATTGTTGCCTTTTGACCGGCTGCGTCGCCGTCGTAGCATATGTAGACCGTGTCGGACAAGCGAGAAATAAGCTTGGCTTGCTGCTCGGTGAGGCTGGTGCCCATGCTGGCAACCGATTGCATTACGCCTGCTTGGTACAGCGCAATTACGTCCATGTAGCCCTCTACCACCAATACGTGCGGCAAATTGGCCTGTTGCTTTTGCTGCTTGGCAACGTTGATGCCATACAAATTGCGATTTTTGACAAACAGGGGTGTTTCGGAGGTGTTTTTGTACTTGCCATACTTGGCTTGTTGCTCGGACAATGCCCTTCCTCCAAATGCAATAACCTTGTTGTTGATGTCAAAAATTGGCACTATCAATCTACCAAACAAGGCATCAAAGTAGGTGCCTCTTGCACTTTGCTGCAGAACGCCTGCGCTGACACAATCAGCCAGGCTGTAGCCGTTTTTTTGCAGGTAGCTTGGCAACATTTCCTGATTGGGCGAGTAGCCAAAGCCAAACCTTTTGATGGTTTCGGCAGAAAAGCCTCGCTTGTGCAGGTAGTCTAATGCATGCTTGCCTTGAGGTGCGTACAAATTTTTGTAGTAAAATACTGCCGTTGCCTTTAGTATTTCAAGATGCTTTTCACGCAGCTTCCTTTTGGCGTCAAGCTGGCTGTCTTGCTTTTGCATGGCTGTTTCGGGCATTTTCATGTTGACACGCTTTGCAAGTATTTCCAATGCCTCCATCATGGAGCAGGACTCGTACTTTTCCACAAAGGTGATTACGTCACCACTTTCGCCACAGCCAAAGCATTTGTAAAACTGCCCCTTGCGAGAAATGGAAAAGCTGGGAGTTTTTTCGCCATGAAAAGGACAGCGTGCCCAATGATTTTGCCCACGCTGCTTAACCTCGATGTACGAGCCTATGACGTCAACGATGTCGTTTGCTCGCTTGACTTGTTGTATAAAATCAATAAAATCCGCCATCAAATCTCCCTTTGCTTGTATACAATTTTGCAAATACATTATAAAGTTAGAAATTTTTTTGATTTCTCCCCTAAAAATTTGTCAAAAACAAACACTTTTTTGTCAATTGTGCTTTGGACGCAAAAAAAAGTAGAGAGCGTAACGTTTGTTGCTCTCTACACGATGTAACGGTTTGTCACGTTGGCAAGGGTTGAGCCAAATCAGCTGCAGGATAGGCTTAGCGCAATAAGCATCAATGCAGAAAAATACAGCAGGCTGTTGAAGCAATCCATTTGCCACTTTTTGATTTTGAACATAAACAAGCCCAGCACCACGTCGCTTGCTAAAAACAGCAGGCTGCCTACTCCAAACAAAATTGCAGGTAGCGTAGGCGTTGCGATGGCTATGGCAAGCCCCAGCAGACCGTTGTAGCCCACCGTTACACTGTAGCAATTGAGATAGAAGGTGGAGCGTCCAAAGGAAAAAATCCCTTTGCGTTGACAAATAATCACCGTCACGTAAAAGGCAACAAACATCAGGATGGACCACCACTGCCATTGATATTTAAGGATGGCGTGCACCGTCAAAAATGCATTGGCAAAGGCAAAGGAGG
>JAFVXX010000002.1 GCA_017500905.1 Clostridia bacterium | reverse complement strand
TGTTTTCCAAGCCGTCAGTCGTCCAAATCCTTGTGGCTGTTACACAACAACGAGGTTGGTAACGACAACATTACTTCCTCCTGCATGGCATCGTATGGATACAGCCTACTGCAGGAATACAAGTAATCATCCGGCTCTTCTGCTTGCTTGTAAAAAGTTTGGTCAAAGTTGATTTCAAAGCTTTCGACAACGTCCTCGCCACATTTGTCGCAAAGGCCACTAATGGTAAGGTAGATTGTACCAAACACATCCACCTCGGGATCCAAGTAGACGTACCAACCACTAAACTTTGCCTTTCCCACTACTTTACTTTGAGGATATGGCAACAGGTCGGATGAGATATCAAACTCCACTTCAAATGGAAATTCTACGTCTCTTTGGGTCAATGCAGTTGTCAAATTTATTGTAATACGTTTAGACACAGCCTATATTATACAAACAATAATTGATTTTGTCAACGATTTGCAATCACAATTTTGCAACAGCAAGAGTTTCTCTTGCAATTACAAGCTCTTCGTTGGTTGGAATTACGATAACTTTTACCTTAGAATCGCTTGCCGAAATTTCGTAAGCTTGTCCACGTGGGCAGTTTTCGTTTCTGTTGTCATCAAGCTTGACACCCAAGTACTCCAAGTTGCCAACAGCTTGCTTTCTGACGTATGGTGTGTTTTCACCTACGCCTGCTGTAAACACAATGGCGTCAAGGCCATTCATAACAGCTGTATACGCACCAACGTAACGCTTTACGTGGTAGCTAAACAAATCAACGGCCATCTTGTTGCGAGCAACGTCAAGTCCATTACCTTCAACCAAATCTCTAAAATCGCTGCTTGTACCGGATAGACCAAGCATACCACTCTTTTTGTTTAGGTTAACAAGTGCTTCGTTGATGCTCTTGCCGGTTTTTGCCATCCAGTATTCCAAAATAGCGCCGTCAATGGAGCCACTTCTGGTACCCATTGGTAAACCATCAAGTGGAGTAAAGCCCATGGATGTATCTACACTTCTACCACCATCAACTGCCGAAATGGACGAGCCGTTGCCAAGATGGCAGGTAACAATCTTTGTATCCTTAATGTCTTTGCCCAGGAACTTTGCAGCCTCTTGAGATACAAACATATGGCTTGTGCCGTGGAAGCCGTACTTACGAATACGGTAGTTTTTGTAATCATCGTATGGAATACCGTACAAGTACGCACTTTCTGGCATCGTAGCGTGGAAAGCTGTATCAAATACTGCAACCATTGGTGTGTTTGGCATAACAGCCATGCATGCACGCACACCCATGATATTTGCTGGGTTGTGCAAAGGAGCAAGCTCACTGTTTGCTTCGCAGCTTGCAAGCACCTTTTCGTCAATTAGCACCGAGCAGTTGTAGTCTTCTGCGCCGTGAACAACACGGTGACCTACTGCTGCAATCTCGGACATGTCAGCAACTACACCACACTCTTTGTCTACCAATGCATCCAAAACCATCTTGATTGCTACAGTGTGGTTTGGCATTGGATTGTTAAATTCGTAGCTTTTGCCATGTGCCTTGTGAGTAAGCTTACTACCATCGATAGCAATTCTTTCGCACAAGCCTTTTGCAATTACACTTTCATCCGTCATATCAATCAGTTGATATTTCAAAGACGAGCTTCCTGCGTTGATAACCAAAATTTTCATAGTTGTTTTCTCCGTAAATGTATTATTGAAGTGCCGTAATTGCAACGACTGCAATGATGTCGTCTACGTTGCAACCACGAGAAAGGTCGTTGATTGGTTTTGCAAAGCCTTGACAAATTGGACCAAGTGCCATGTAGCCACCAAAGCGTTGAGCAATTTTGTAGCCAATGTTGCCGGCGTTGATATTGGGGAATACAAAAACATTTGCATTGCCTGCAACGGTGGAGTCAGGAGCTTTAAGCTTGCCAACTTCGGGTGCTACTGCAGCGTCAAATTGGAATTCGCCATCAAGCTTGAGGTCGGGTGCAGAAGCCTTTGCAATAGCTGTTGCTTCTTGTACCTTTGGTACAGATTTGAAAAATTTGTCGTCGTTGCCGCTACCCTTTGTAGAGAAGGACAGCATTGCTACTCTTGGCTCGATACCTGCAATGTTTTTTGCAGTTGCTGCTGAGGAAATTGCAATGTCAGCAAGCTCTTGAGCAGATGGCTCGATGTTGATTGCGCAGTCACCAAACACAGCAACGCCGTCAGGGTTGTACTTGCTTGGTCCGTTTGGAGCAACCATGATGAAGCTACTGGAGACAGTCTTGATACCGGGCGCTGTTTTGATTACTTGCAATCCAGGACGAAGAGTGTTTGCTGTAGAGTGGCACGCACCGGAAACAAGGCCGTCGACGTCGCCAAACTTAAGCATCATTGCGCCATACATTGTGTAGTCGGTGTGCAAGGTTTGCAAAGCCATTTCTTCAGTCATGCCCTTGGCCTTTCTAAGCTCGTAAAGCATCGCAGCGTATTCGGCTGTTTTAGCGTAGTTTTTAGGATCAACAATTGTTACACCTGTCAAATCAACGCCAGGGTTGTTTTGAGCAATTTCTTCAGGATTACCCAAAAGTGTAATTCTTGCCAAGCCTTGCTTAACAATTTTGGATGCAGCCTCTACAACACGCTTGTCTTCGCCTTCTGGCAAAACAATGTTTTTGTTAAGTGCTGCTGCTTTTGTCATAATTGTTTCTAAAACGTTAGACATATTTTTACTACCCCCAAATAAATGATGGAATTTTTTTGAATTGTGTGATACAATATAGGTAAGTTTTGCACCATACTTAGTAATTATACTACACTAATTGAAATAAGTCAAAGAATAGGGAGTTTTTATTTTGAAAATTTGTACTATTATTGCAGAATTCAACCCATTACACACCGGACACAAACGACTGATTGACTTTGCAAAAAGCTTTGCAGACACAGTAGTCGTTGTTTTGAGCGGCAACTTTACTCAACGTGGATTGCCTGCAGTAAGCAGCAAGCACAACCGAGCAAAGCACGCAATACTTGCAGGTGCACACCTTGTTGTCGAGATTCCAACAATTTTTGCTACAGCCAGCGCACAAAACTTTGCTGCAGCCGGTGTACAAATTGCAAACAAAATTGGTAGCCACTACCTGCTGTTTGGCAGCGAGTCGGGTAACATCCAACAGCTTACTCAATGCGCAAAGGATATGCTTGAATGTCAACAAAACAACGACACAATCAAAGCCTTACTAAACCAAGGGCTGTCCTATCCACAGGCTGTTGCTGCTGCATTTGACAAATATCAACAGCTTCTTGCAGCTCCAAACAATTTGCTTGCTGTCGAGTACCTAAAGGCAATTTACACGTCAAACAGCACCATTGTGCCCGTAACCTTGCAACGCACAAGCAACTACAACGACAGCAACGGTCAAAGCAGCAAATCCATACGAAGTGCATTGCAAATGGGGCTGTCACACAACGAGTGCTTTGACTACGTACTGCACGATTGCTCTACTGCTGCTGAAGACAATTTTAAGCAATACGTGGCACGTGCAATTTCCACAATGGATTGCGACTACCTGAGCACAATAGAGGGTGTCACCGAGGGATTGGAAAACCGTATCTACAAATATGCTACTTGTGGAAGCTATGACCAGCTTGTAGCCAACCTAAAAACCAAGCGCTACACACAGCTTAAGCTTCAGCGCATATTGACAAACGCCTGCCTTGGTGTGACCAAACAAATGGTACAACAAGCAAAAGGCTTGCCCATACCTGTACAAATACTTGCAGTAAACAAAGACAGAGAGGATTTGCTAAGTCACTTGGCAACAACACGAGAGGAACTCAATCCCACTGTTACAAATTTGACAATGCTTGCAGACAGGCTTTACCAAGCGTGCAGCAATAAGCCATGCCCACAAAACTTTATACTTAAGGTGTAAACATAAAAGCAGCCTTGCAGGCGTACAATATTGTATGTCTGCAAGGCTTAAATTTTTTGTCAGCGCAATTTGCGTTGCAGTAATGATTGTGTTTTTGTGCAACGTGCAAAGATACTCGCTAATTTTTTTGAAAGGTGTTTCAATTTGGGCAAACAACATGCTTCCAACAGCATTGCCCTTTATGCTGCTTAGTGGACTTGTAAGTAAGCTGGGTGCAATTCAGCAGGCGTCCTCTAAGCTAAGCTTGGGCAAAGCCCTGTTTGATGCACCACGCAACACCGATTGGATATTTGTTTTATCGCTGTTTTGTGGCTATCCTGTTGGGGCAAAGCTTATTGCTGAGCAATTTCAACATGGACTTGACAAGCCAGCCTGCATCAAGCTTGCAACCTTTTGCTCAACCGGCAGCCCAATTTTTATGGTAGGGACCGTAGGTGCAAATTATCTAAAAAGCACCAAGGCAGGCTTTGTAATTTTGCTAAGTCACCTGATAGCAACCGTACTA
The DNA here is from genome assembly GCA_017500905.1 of Clostridia bacterium. Lineage (GTDB taxonomy): Bacteria > Bacillota > Clostridia > Christensenellales > CAG-314 > RGIG5495. The sequence goes on along the minus strand of JAFVXX010000002.1, from coordinate 119 downwards.
AACGGATTTTCTTATCGCAAGCTCTATAAATCACAAACACAAGCAGGGCGTATCGTGCAAAGTGACAATCCATCTGCCTGCGTAATAGACAGCGTCAACTCTATCCTATCTATTGGCGC
>JAFVXX010000044.1 GCA_017500905.1 Clostridia bacterium | reverse complement strand
CCTCCTTTGTGCTGGGACTGCTGGAAATTACAACGGGCTGCGTCAACATTTGTCAGGTAGCCGACACCTTTACAGCCACCGTACTAAGCTGCACACTAATTTCCTTTGGTGGCTTGTGCGTCATACTGCAAATGATGACCTTTCTAAACCAATGCAAAATAAAAACAAGCACAATAGTCATTACTAAGGTAACCCATTGTGCTTATTCTACAATTGTCTGTTTTGTATTAGGCAAATTGTTTGCTATCTAAGATTGTAAAGCTTCAAAATCAAATCTTCGGTCTCTTCAAACGACAGACATTCGTCTGTTTGAGAAATCCCGTAGCCACAGCCCTTGCCATGATGCAAGTAGCTTTCTATCATCAAGCCGTTTACGTCCCTGTTGCTTGCAGCTTCAAGGGCGTTTTTTATTTGATTTTTTGCAATCTTGTTGCTGTTTGCGTGAGAAGCGTCAACCATTACAAAGGGGGCTACACCCAATTTGTTGCAGTAATCCTTCAATTTTGCAACAGTTTGCACGTCAAGGTTGGAATTCATTTGCTCGTTTGTGGAGTATCCACGCAACACGGCGTGAGCAAATTTGTTTCCGTTGGTTTGAATTTGCATGCCTGCATGCAAAAATGCCTTAGGCTTGCCAATTGCGTACAAAGATTGCGCCGTTTGCAACAAATTGCCATCTGTGCCGTTTTTGACCCCCACTACCGTGTCCAATCCGCTTGCGTAACTGCGATGCATTGTGTCGCTGCTGCTTCTTGCACCCAAAAACCAGTACGAAACCAAATCGCCAAAGTAGTTGTATTGATCAAAAAACAGCAATTCGTCAGCGATTGGCAAACCAACCTCCAAGCAATTAAGCATCATTTGGCGGCATTTGTAAAGCCCTTTTTCAAAGTCCACGGCCTCATCAGCCTTGTCATGAAAGGACAGCCCGAAGTAGCCATCACCATCCGAGTGAGGCTTAGCCGTGTATACACGGACGACAACAAGCAATTTTTCAGCAACGCTGTCCGCCAATTTTTTAAGCTTTTGGCAGTATTCAAGGAGGGCAGCAGGGTCGTCGGCAGAGCATGGACCAACAACAACCACAAACTTTTTCTTATGCAAAAAGTTTTCCTTCAACGCCGTGTCAAAGGAAGCTTTTGTTTTTGCCAATGCCGGTTGTACAGGCAACTGTTTAATTAGTTCGTTCGGGGACGAAATTAGTTTTGTAACGTCAAACATAGTTTATTTTTTCAAAAGTTGTGTAATTTCTTGACAAAGTCCGTCAGGCACAAGCGTGCTTACGTCTTGATTTAGCGTGACAAGCTCTCGCACCAACGAGCTGGATACGTGCTGATATTGTGGCGCACTTAGCAAAAATGTTGTCTCGCCACCCCAAAATTGTCTGTTTACAGCGTCAATCTCTACTACTTGCTGAAGGTCAGCTGCATTTCGGATGGACTTAATCATTACGTTGGCGTTTACACTTTTGCAAAAGTCTGTCATCATGCCTTTGTGCAACACAACACAAACGTTTGTCAAGTGAGCCAAAGCCCTTGTTGTCAAATCAAGACGTTGTTGGTCGGTCAAGGCGTAGCATTT
>JAFVXX010000043.1 GCA_017500905.1 Clostridia bacterium | reverse complement strand
TACGTAAAGTTTAGCGCAGGCGTCTATCTTGGCAAGTATATGGGTGGCAGTGATGGTGTAGAGGTTTACTACCTTCACCTAAACGGCCAAGCAAGTGTCGCCGCCGACGTCAAAACGGACACCAAGCGTGCCGTTTCCATCCGTAACAACGTAATGGAAGCCAACCTTGGCGCAAGCTGGAAAAGCTTGTTTTTTGCCGACGAGCCAACCGGACTTGCACAAAAGTGCAACGTGGAGGTTACTGCCTTGTATACGGGTGCCAACGGCGCATATTTTCAACTGACCATTTTGGATGATGCTTGGGTTAAGCCTTGCCAACAACCTGCGTTTACCAATCAAGATGCAGTTGCCGAGGTTGCCTACGCATTTCAGCGTCAAGGCACGCAAATACAGTACGACCAAACGCAAGACCGTCGTCACATCAATCCTTCTCCGGAGGAAGCAACCCTGCAAGACGGCTTGGTGCTGGATTGCAGCAGCTACGTCAATGCCGTCTACTACGAGGCGTTTGGCGTCAACGTGTTGCCTGATACCTACACCAACAACGCTCCAAAAACTGCCAACTACGCAAACTACGCAAAAAACAATTCAAGCAATGCCGACGTTGTAGGCTTTTGGGAAACTAAAAACTACACAACTACAACGGCGCAAGCCAATTTGCTAAGCAGCATCCGAAGCCAACTTCAGGTAGGCGACGTGCTTAACTACCGTCGTGGCGCAACAAGTGGTACAAGTGGCCACGCAATGATCTACGTTGGCAACGGCGTTTGGTTGCACTGCACGGGTGGTGACTACCAGTACGATAGCACCAATCCATCGCAATCGGTGGACAGCGCAACTGCTATGGAAAAATCCAAGGGCGCAATCCTTTCGGACACAACCGACGCAATTTTCAAGCCGGGTAGCACAAGCAGCAGATTTTTGTTTTACGAGGGAGGTACCAGCACCATACAAAACTTTTGTATTTTGCGTCCACTTGCAAGAGGTCTTACTCCCACTGCAAAAACAACTGCCCGTATGTCTGCAAAGGGATTGGATGTCGAAAAATCCGTCAGCGTTGGCGAGTTTAATGCCATCTACGTTGGTCAAGAAGTAACCTACAAAATTAGTGTTTCCAACACAACCACAAGCAGTGCAACAAACGTAAGAGTAAGCGACGTTTTGCCTAAAGGCGCAACGCTTGTTGGCGCAACCAAGCTTGCAGCGATTGGCAACGTGCTAAGCTGGACTGGCATCATTCCTGCAGGCACAACGGTAGATTTTACCTACACCGTCAAGTTTACAAGCAAGACGGAAAGTGTTGTTGCAAGCAACCTTGCAACCGTCAACGGAATGACCATCAACCCCATTGTAAACACCATCAGTGGCTACACCGAGGTGCAAATGCAAAGCCTTGCAACCGTTGTAAAGGGCTACGCAAGTACCGGCAAGGGCTACACTAATGCCGTGCTGATGGTTGTCGATGCCTACAAAACGGCTTTGGGACGAGAGTTAGGCTACACAAAGGTAAGCACTCCACTAAACGAAGTGTTGGATACTACCAACAATACCTGCAAAACCGACACAACTGCAGGACAAATGCTTGTGCCCACCCTTTACGGAGGACTTGCTATCAAGGCAGGCTACAAAACCGATACCCAACGTGCCCGTATAGTTACGGTAACCTCGCTTGCCGTGGGCGACGTGATACTTGCAAGCTACAACAGTGGTAGCAGCGCTGTGGCGTACATCTACGTGGGAGACAACACCTTGGTAGAAATCAACAGCACCGAGGACGTTTGCAAAACGGTTACAATTACAACCAACAAATACAGCAACATTTTGGTGTCGCTTGTAGCATATCAAAAGTACGTTGTGCTTCGTCCCTCTATGACGGCATAAAGCCCGGCTATATCAACGTAATATAAACCAAAAGAGCAAGATTAAAAGGGCTAAACACACCCCTTGTTAGTCTTGCTCTTGTTTTTGTTGTAAGCGTAGTGTAGCCTGTCTACGCATAGTTTGTAGGGGATTTGCGCAAAATAGCTCCAAACTAAGTTAGTAAGGGGGCAGTATATGCAAAAAGACAACAAGGGCACAGAAAAATCTGGTGCAAAGTCGGTCAACAGCAAGGCTGACACTACAAAAAGCAGCAAAAGCGCAAGTGATAAGGACGTAGCCAATGTGACGCACTCCAATGCAGGTGCAGTTGCAGCAAAAAAAGGCAAAGGCGTCCTAAAGGTACTGGGACTTGCAGTAATTTTGGTGGTAGTTGCCGTGGCGGGATTGTTGCTTGTAAGGTATCTTTTGGCGCAATCCAATCCACCCGTTGCTTCGATAGAGGGCGAAACGGCAATGCGTATTGGGCAAAGCCAAGTGCTTACCTTTGACAGCGACCAGCTTAAGCGAGGCCAAACGGTGTGTTGGTACGTCAACGGCAAGAGGGTGTATTGTCAAAAGTACGACGGCAAGCCGCTTCAGTACAGATACAACGCAACACGTCAGGGCGTAGACCACGTGCGTGTGGACGTTGACGGCAAAACCTACAAGTGGCTAAACGTTGCCGTAGGCAAGATGCTTGCAAGCGTACAGGTTGAAAGCCACGTAATCACCTACGGAGATGATTTGCCTCAACTAAGCTTTACCGTGGACGGTACAGAAGGGCAAACGTTGCTGGGTTGCAAGGCGTACGTAGAGGGCAATCCCACCGAGGTAGGCATCTACCCAATCAAGTTTAGCTGTGACCAATGCGACACGTGTGACGTGGAGATTGTAGAGGGCACGTTGGAAATTGTCCCTCGCAAGCTGGTTGTATCCAATCAGTTTGAAAAAACCTACGACGGCACCTGTCAATTGGACTTGGACGAGCTGGACCTTGTAGGTATCGTGCCGGACGATGACGTGCGCAGTGGCATGGCAACGGCATACTTTGCCGACAAAAACGTAGGCGAGGAAAAGCAAGTAATTTTGCCAAGTGTAGAATTGACAGGAGAGGATGCCTCCAATTACTGCATTGACACAAGCAATCTTTGTGGGCAAATTTTGCCAAAAAGCATCAAGGTGGAGGGCATTGAGGTTGCCTCAAAAAACTACGACGGCACAACAAAAGCCACCCTCAAAAGCGCAGGAAGGCTGATAGGTGTAGTGGATGGCGACGTAGTGGCAATTGGTGGATGCACGGCAAGCTTTAGCGACTGTAAGGTGGGCAAAAACAAGAAAGTGTGCTTGGACAACGTGTGTTTGGTTGGCCGTGACAAGGACAACTACGTCTTGGATTGCAACTTCAATTGCACGGCAGACATACAAAAAAGCTACTTTGACCTAATCCTAAACAAACCGGACGTAGTGCACGGGCAAACGGACAAATAAACACAAAAAAGTCAAAAAAACGGGCGTCGTTTGACGTCCGTTTTGCTTGTGTCAAAGCACAGCAGTAAAGTAGTTGCAAATTTGTTGTGGGCTTTGCTTCATATCACCTGCAATCCACCATTTTACCGTTTCTACAAAGGTGGTAGCCACGTGGTTTATCCAGTAATCTTGGGGTACGTCCTGTGGCTTTTTGAAGTCAAAGGTTGCATTTTGGCTTAGCAAAAGTTGCGCCATGTTTTGCTTGAAGTACGCCAAAAACAAATCGTTGTTGGGGCATGCAAGCAATTTAAGCAGGTTGTTGTCGTTGTTTTGTAGGTGTTGAAGCAGGTGCAAAAACACCGAGTCGGGCGCATTACAGCAAAACAAGTGCTTGTGAGTGTGCTCGCTTGCCGTTGCACAATCAAACACGTGGCAAAACAAATCCTGACATAAATGCTTTAGCAAGTAATCCTTGGTTTCAAAGTGGTCGTAAAAGGTGGCTCTGCCTACGTTGGCAAGGTCGATTATTTCTCCTACGGTAATTTTGTCGTAGTGCTTGGTAGAAAGCAGGCTAATAAATGCCCTAAAGATGGCTTCTCGTGTTTTTTGTTGGCGTCTATCCATGGTAATCTCCGTACAATTTTGTCAATTTGTTTGGTAAGTTACTTTTGCAAGGTTTTGTATGTGGCAAGGCAATTGCCATTTTTGCCCCCTTGTAGTACAATAATGTCGAACAATATGTTCGGTAACAAACATATTATACAACACTCGGTTGTTGTTTGTCAACAGGGAGAAAGTAATGAAAACGGAGAGAAAAATTTTTGTAGCATTTATATTAAATTTGGTATTTTCGGCATGCGAGTTTGTCGGTGGCATTTTGACGGGTAGTGTTGCCATTTTGTCTGATGCGCTTCACGACCTTGGCGACGCAGTCAGCATTGGCGTGGCATACGTTTTGGAGCGAAAAAGCAAAAGGCACGCCGATACGGTGTTTACCTTTGGATACGCACGCTATTCGGTGGTGGCAAGCATGCTTACAACCTCCATATTGATTGTTGGCTCGGTAGTGGTTGTTGCCAATGCCATTGACAAAATCGTGCACCCCACCCCCGTCAATTACGACGGAATGATTGTTTTTGCCGTGTTTGGCGTGGTGGTCAACACGGTGGCAACATTGTTTACACGCAAGGGACACTCGCTAAACCAAAAGGCAGTCAGCCTGCACATGCTGGAGGACGTTTTGGGTTGGATAGTGGTGCTTGTAGGCGCAGTAGTAATGAGGTTTACCGACTTTGCGCTGATTGACCCAATCATGTCCATTGGCGTAGCAATTTTTATATTTGTCAACGCCGTTCGCACGTTGCATCAAACCTTGCAAGTGTTTTTGGAAAAAGCACCTACCGATTTGACGGCAGCACAAGTGCAACAAATTGCAAGCAAGGTGGCAGGTGTGGTGGACGTGCATCACCTGCACGTGTGGACGCTTGACGGGCAAAGCCATTGCGCAACAATGCACGTTGTGGTAGATGGTACCAATGCCCACGCTAAGCACCAAATACGCCACGAGCTGCAGCATCACGGCGTTGCTCACGTGTCAATCGAATTGGAGACTGTTGGCGAGCATTGTGATTACCGTCAATGCCATCCAATCCATCAAGAAAGTGGGCATCACCATCACCACCATCATCACTGACAGGAGCAGTAAAAGCAAGGCGAGCAAAACCACGTGGTTTTGCTCGCCTTTTGTATGATGTGTCGTATTTTATTTTTAGTCGATGGGCTTTTGCGAAAGGGCAATTTCTTCGTCAAACCTTTCCATTGCCTTGTCCCACAGGTTGTACCTATCGGGATGCATAATTGCGTTGGCAAAGCGCTCGGAAACGTCGGGGTTGGTTTGCTTGAGGTATGCCAACAAATCCTTCATTTTTTCACGCTGAGTGTGCTTGTCAGCAGGGCAAGGATTTTTAGAAATTGGCATATCCTTGGTGTAGGCGGCAATGTCTCTTTCTGCCACAAACACAAGGGGGCGTATAAGCGTAACGTCGGTGCGACTCATGTACGATTTTGGCGCAAATGTAGACAAACGTCCCTCGTAAAACAAGCTTAGCAAAAAGGTTTCGACCACGTCGTCACGATGGTGGCCAAGCGCCAGCTTGTTGCAGCCGTATTTAAGCAACGTGGTGTTTAGTGCACCACGACGCATCTTACTGCACAAGCTGCAGGGGCTACTTTCCTTGCGCTCCTCAAAGATGATTTGTGCAATGTCGGTTTTTTCTACCACGTAATCCACGCCAAGGGATGCGCAGTAATCCTTTATTTTGTCAAATTGATGCTCGTCAAAGCCAAGGTCGATTGTGATGGCAAGAAGCTCAAACTTTTTGTCACTAAATCGCTGAAAGGCTTTAAACAACGTCAAGAGAGCAAGGCTGTCCTTGCCACCCGATACGCCAACGGCAATTTTGTCGCCATCAGCGATCATATCAAATTGGTTGATTGCCCTTCTAAATGGGGCAAGCATTCGTTGAGTTTTCATTGTTACCTCGCAAAAGTTATATGCATATTGTAATGTAATTGGCAAAAATTTTCAACTGTTTTTGCCTTTTTGTGCAAAAAATTTGCTGCAGAGGGCAAGTTTGCTATTGCAAAATGCCAATGCATAGTGTATAATTTTACTATGAGTAAAATTAAAAACAGACGAAACAAACAAAAAATTGGTCTTGCATTGTCGGGTGGTGGAGCACGTGGCTTTGCTCATTTGGGCGCATTGATGGCCTTTGCCGACAACGGAATTGCCTTTGACTGCGTAGCAGGCACGTCGGTTGGCAGCCTGTTTGCCTCTGCCTACGCCTTGGGCTTGCCATTGGACCAAGTGCAAAGCTTTTGTAACACCGTCAAGGACAAGGATTTGGTGACAAGGTGGCTAAAGGTAGGCTCGCCGTCATCCAACATACAGCGTCTTGCCGACAAGCTGTTTGATGGCGCAACCTTTCAAGAAACGCAAATCCCCTGCGCATGCGTTGCCGTGGATTTGGTAAGTGGCAGCGAAGTAGTGCTAAACACCGGCAGTCTTGCAAAGGCATGCTCGGCAAGCTGTGCCGTGCCCTTGGTGTTTACTCCCGTCGAAACGGACGGCATGGTGCTGGTGGACGGAGGCATTGCCAACAACATCCCTGCCGACGTATGCAGGCAAATGGGTGCCGAAATTGTAATTGCCGTTGACCTCAACCACACCCGTGGCGAAGGCACAGCCTCATCCAAGCTGGTGGACCGTATGGGTGCGGTTTGGCGTGTAATGTCAGCATCTACGGCATACAAGGGACAAATCAACAGCGATTTGGTGATTTCGCCCGAGCTGCGCATATTTAAGAGCACAACCATTGCCGACGTTGACCGTATGGTAAACGAGGGCTACCGTGCAACCATCGCCAAGATGGACGAAATCAAGTATTTACTAAACATCAAGTAGGTGAACTATGTCAAAAAAAGCATTGATAATCGTCGCCATCGTGTTGGTAGCAGCCATTGTAGTGGCCTACTACATGGGATGGCTTGACCCACTAATTGAAAAACTACTAAACCCAACACCCCCAGCGCCACCGGTTGTTGTTGAGGGTGAGCTTTCCATTCACTTTTTGGAGCTGGGCAACAAATACACGGGTGACTGCGTATACGTAAAGGCAGGCGAAACGGACGTTTTGATTGATGCCGGCTCGTCGTATGACTCGGCAAAGACCATTGACAATTACATTAAAAATTACGTTACTGACGGAAAGCTTGAGTACGTAATTGCAACACACGGACACGAAGACCACGTTGCCGGCTTTTGTCCTACGTCAGGCAATGACAACAAAGGCATTTTTGACAGATACGAAACTGGGATGATAATTGACTTTCCAATGGTAGAATCATCAAAGCAAGAAGCCTACGACACTGCCCAAGGAAACAAGCTGGTAAGCAAGTACGCAAGAGCACGAAACAGCGAGGTTGAGCAAGGAGCAGTACACTACACGGCAGCGCAATGCTTCAACGAAACGGACGGAGCAAAGCGCATCTATCAGCTTGCAGACGGAATAGAGCTGGAGATACTGTACAACTACTTTTATTTCAATCGCTCCACGTCAGAAAACAATCACTCTGTTTGCGTAATGATTAATCAAGGTGACAATCACTACCTTTTTACAGGAGATTTGGAAAATGAAACTGGTAGTGCCGAAAAAAAGATGGTGGATTACTACAAGGATATTGGAGACCCCTTGCCTCAATGCAAGTTGTACAAGGCAGGTCACCACGGCAGCAAAACGTCATCCAGTACCTACCTGATGGCAGCAATTCAGCCCGAGTACGTTGTGGTTTGTGCTTGCTGTGGCACGGCAGAGTACACCGACGTCAACGAAACGCAATTCCCCACGCAGGAGTTTGTTGACAACGTTGCGCCCTACACCGACAAAATTTACGTAACGTCCATGGTGGACAACTACGTAGACAAATCGTTGTGGAGCAAGCAAGGCACGGTAAAATCTATGAATGGCAACGTGGTTTTTGCCTGCACCGACGGAGTAATTACCGTCACCTGTAGTGCAAGCAACCTAATTTTGAAGGATACCGAGTGGTTTAAGACACATCGTGTAATGCCTGATGCGTGGAAGTAGGTGGTGCAAATGATTACTTTTTCGTTTAGTGGTACCTCTCACGGCGAGGGGTACAGCGGCAAAATCCAAGGCCTACCCAAAGGCTTTGCAATAGACGTAAATTATGTCAACCATCAGCTTGCGCTGCGCAAGTGCGGCAGTGGACGAAGCGTGCGTCAGGATATGGAGCAAGACGTGGTTGTGTTTGGCGGCCTAACGGATGGCAAGGTGGATGGCGAAGTGACCTTTTTTGTAGGCAATGCTTCCCACTCGGTCAAGCCACCTATCACGGCGTTGCGTGGTAGCCACGTCGACGTGGTTGCATGCAACACGTTGGGCAAGGACAAGGTTAGATTTGCCAACGAAACGGCCAGCGCTCGCAACAGCGTGTGCTACGTTGTGCTGGGTGCAATCTGCAAGCAAATACTTAAAGCCTTTGGCATTGCCACCTACAGCTTTACGCAGTCTGTAGGGGATTTGTCCTGCAGCACCTTTGCAACGGGGCGTATAGATGACGACGTCAACTGCCCCTGCCCACAAACCTCCCTTCAAATCAAGCAAAAAATCGATCAATTTAGGCAAATAGGCAACAGCCTTGGTGGCAAAGCCGTTGTTGTGGCGACGGGTGTTCCCTGTGGCTGGGGAGGTTGGATGCCATACAGCAAGCGCATTGACGGGCAAATTGCAGGCGCAATGATGTCCATTCCGTCGGTAAAGGGCGTCAGCTTTGGCTTCGATGTGGATTTTGCAACGCTGGACGGAGTTTCGGCAAGCGAGGCTTTGGGCGTTGCAGAGGGCAAGGTTGTGTATCAATCCAACAAAAGTGGTGGCGTTGTAGGTGGAGTAACCACCGGTCAACCCATTGTTTGTACCCTTTCCGTCAAGCCTGTGCCCACCGTTGTTGGCGCACAAGGTGTTGATTGCAACACGCTGCAGCCTGTGCCTGCTCATTACGATAGGGCAGACACCTGCGTTGTACCCAACGTGGGCGTAATTGCCGAAAACATGCTGGCGTATCTGTTGCTGGATTACGCCCTGCAAGAGGATGTCAAGCCATGATTAGTTTTCAAAAGTTTTGTTTAGACAACTACACAAGCAATCTTGTTGTTACCGACAGCAATTTGTCCCAGCTGTACAGCATCCAAGGCGACAACGTTTTTGTGCTACCCTGTGGTGAGCAAGCCAAAACCTTTGATTGGGCGCAAAGGCTGTGTAGCTGGTTTTTGTCAAAAAATTTAGATAAATCTGGTACCGTGGTTGCCGTAGGTGGTGGATCTGTGGGGGACGTAGCAGGCTTTGCTGCCAGCATTTACAAGTGTGGCGTAAATGTGCTTAACGTTGCTACAACGCTGCTTGCAAT
>JAFVXX010000042.1 GCA_017500905.1 Clostridia bacterium | reverse complement strand
GTGCAAGTTTTTTGGGTTTGTGCCACAGTAAATTGTCAAAAAACCCGAGTATTGGTAGGTCGAAGGGTAGCTTCCAACCGAATATGCAAGGCCGTTTTGCTCTCTGATTGTCTGAAACAGCCTGCTGGACAAGCCTCCACCCAGTATATTACTCATCATGCTAAACAAAATTCTGTCTTGCTCGGGCAAAATAGCTACGCCATCGTATGCCAATGCAACGTGGGCTTGCTCGGTATCCTTAAATCTGTGTAAAAACAGCGAAGTATGCAGGCTGTGCTCTTCAGCCTCCACCTCTGTACAATTTTGAAGAAAGTAAGGCTCAAAGTACCTTTCAATCAGCTTGTCCAATTGATCGGGGTCAAAGTTTCCTGCAACCGAAATTACAGTGTTTGAGGCAACGTAGTATTTGTTTTTGAATTCTAATATACTATGTCTGTCAGAGTATTCTATATTTTGCGCATTTCCTACTATAGTTTGCCCCATTTTTTGGTAATTGTAGGCTGCTTCGCACAGCAAATCCTGACAAACGTCCTCAGGATTGTCGTTCCCCATGTCAATTTCTTCAATGACAACCTTTTTTTCACGTTGAAGCTCATCCTCATCAAAAGTAGCATTGAAGTACATATCGGAAAGCAAATCAATGCATTTTTCCAAGTCGCTACTTGCACTCTTAGTATAGTAGCAAGTCATATCTTTTGACGTAAAGGCATTCATTTGTGCGCCAATGTCATCCATAGCCTCGCTGATTTGCGCAGCGCTAAATCGCTTAGTGCCCTTAAAAAGCATATGCTCAATAAAGTGTGAGTAGCCGTTTGTTTGTCCTTGCTCACGCACACTACCAACGTTTACAAACACGCCAAAGCTGACTGTAAACAAGGATGGCATTTTACGAGCAACAAGCCTAAGCCCACTTTTGTATGTTTTACAATACTGCATTTGTATCTCCTGCTAAATTTTGGCTTACGGCAACTACGCCAAAGCCATTGTCCACGTAATACTTAATTATTTTTGGCAAGGCATCAACCGTTGCCTTTGTTGGATGCATCAGCACCAAATCGCCTGCTGACACGTTTTTTGTTGCACGTGAATAAATCAAATCACAATCCTTGTCACGCCAATCGATTGTGTCCTTACTCCACATAATGGTTTTGTAGCCCAATTGTGTCGCAGCTTTAAGCGTAACTTTGCCAAATGCACCACTTGGAGGCGCAAACAACGTTGTTTTTACACCACACGTGCTCTCAACAAGCTTTTGACAAGCCACAATCTCCTCAATGTTTTGATCAAGGCTAAGCTTGCTATGGTCCTTATGAAAGTAGCCGTGATTGCCAATCTCATGGCCTTTTTCGGCAATTTTTACCAAATATTGTCCATTTTTAGACACCCAATCGCCACCCACAAAAAAGGTTGCCACAGCGTCATACTCATCAAGTATAGACAAAATTGAATCTATATATTCCGTACCCCAATATACGTTTATCATAACAGATACACACTTGTGCTGCCCATTTCCCTTGTAGTATGGCTGCCCATTTGGCTGTGGGGCAAAAACGTTTGCCACACCACCGTAGAAGCTAAGCGAAGTCACCATGCAAAGCACGGCTACAAGCACAAGATTGGTAATTACATTTACAACAAGCTTTTCGGTTTTCAATACACTCTCCATTTATATATAGTGTATGAAACCACGACTTCAAATTTGACTAATTTATTAAATAAGGCTTTCCGTAAAGAAAGCCTTAGTCAATTTTTACAGTTTTTTAAGCAAAACCAGGTCAATACGACCCTTATCGTCGATGCGCTTAACCTTTACAGCAACAGTGTCTCCAACGTTTACAACGTCCGAAACCTTTTCTACACGAGTTTTTGAAAGTTGACTGATGTGAATCATGCCATCCTTACCTGGGGCAAGCTCAACAAACGCACCAAGATTGTCGATGATGCGTACAACCTTGCTGGTAAACTTTTCGCCCACCTCAGGGTCTTTTGCAATTGTCAGGATGATCTTCTTAGCCTTTTCAGCCATTTCGCCATCCGAAGTTGCAATAAACACCGTGCCGTCATCAGTAATGTCAATTTTTACGCCGGTTTCTTCAATAATCTTGTTGATAACCTTGCCACCACTACCAATAACTTCTCTAATTTTGTCGGGATCAATCATAAAGGATATGATTTTTGGCGCATATTGAGAAAGCTCTTTTCTTGGTGCAGGAAGGACAGCTGTCATTTGGTCAAGAATATGCAATCTGCCAACACGTGCTTGCTCCAAAGCTGTTCTCAAAATGTTTTCGTCAATACCCTTAATTTTGATATCCATTTGGATGGCTGTAATACCTTGTGATGTACCCGCAACCTTAAAGTCCATATCGCCAAGGAAGTCTTCAAGACCTTGGATGTCGGACAAAATTGCAACCTTTTCGCCATCTTCAGACTTCATCAAGCCCATTGCAATACCGGCTACAGGAGCCTTAATTGGCACACCTGCATCCATCAATGCCAACGTGGAACCGCAAATACTTGCTTGAGACGTGCTGCCGTTGCTGCTTACAACCTCAGATACAGTACGAATTGTGTAAGGGAAGTCTGCTTCACTTGGAATTACAGGCTCCAATGCTCTTTCTGCCAACGCACCATGACCAATTTCACGACGTCCTGGGCTTCTCAAAGGCTTAGCTTCGCCTGTGGAGTAGCCCGGCATATTGTATTGATGCATGTATCTTTTAAAGCTGTCTGTATCGTCAAGGTTTTCAAGCTTTTGTACTTCCGAAATTGTTCCAAGCGTTGCGGTTGTAATTACTTGAGTCATACCACGAGTAAATACACCCGTGCCGTGAACACGTGGCAAAACGCCGACGTCGCACCAAATATGTCTAATTTCATCAGTCTTTCTGCCGTCAGGACGTACACCTTGGTACAAAATTCTCGAGCGAACCTTTTCCTTGGTCATTTTGTACAAAACGTCGCCAATGGATGGTACAACCTCGGGATTTCCTTCTACAAAGTGCGCTACAACTGCTTGTGCAACAGCATCCTCGTTTGCTTGACGCTCGTCTCTGTCAAACGTTTCAAGCGCCTTTGTCAACATTTCGTCAGCAAATGGTCTGATGATTGCCTCGTGCTCTGCAGGGATAGTATGCAAAACAGGTTCAATCTTTTTCTTACCAACCTCCGAAACGATGTATTCAATAAATTCACATTGCTCCTTGATTGCTTCGTGACCAAACAAAATCGCATCAAGCATTTCCTTTTCGGAAATTTCGTTTGCGCCAGCCTCAACCATCATGATGGCATCCTTTGTGCCCGACAAATTTAGGTGCAAACGGCTGCGATCTCTTTGTGTTGTGGTTGGGTTGATGATGTATTCGCCATCTACGTAACCAACCACTACGCTGCCTGTAGGTCCTGCAAATGGGATGTCCGAAATAGACAATGCAACCGAGCTACCAATCATAGCGTAAACCTCCGGTTGGATTTCGGGCTCGACAGACAAAGCTGTAGCAACAACCGAAACGTCATTGTAAAATCCCTTTGGGAACAATGGTCAATAGGTCTATCGATCAAGCGAGACGTCAAAATGGCCTTGTCGCTTGCACGACCTTCTCTCTTCTTAAATCCTCCGGGAATTTTACCAACGGAGTACATTTTTTCTTCAAAATCTACGCCCAAGGGGAAGAAATCAATTCCATCCCTTGCTTGCTTAGCCAAAGTAACGTTGGTCATTACGATGGTTTCACCGCACTTAACCAAGCAGGAGCCGTTGGCTTGCTCGGCATATTTACCGATTTCGACTTCTACCTTACGTCCACCAATTTCCGTTTCAAAAACGAAATATTGTCTGTTGCCAATTTGCTTGACAATTTTGTTAAATTTACTCATTATACTCTCTTCTCCTTTCCTCTCTCTACCACAAAAAAAGAGAAAGGCGTGCAATATTGCTGGCCCTTCTCTCTCTTTAGATTACTTTCTCAATCCCAATTCAGCAATAATCTTTCTGTACTTTTCGATATCTGTAGATTTCAAATAGTCCAAAAGACCCTTTCTGCGACCAACCATTTGCAACAAACCACGTCTGGAATGGTGATCTTTTTGGTGGGACTTCAAGTGCTCGGTAAGGTGGTTGATACGTTGTGTCAAAAGAGCGATTTGCACTTCTGGCGAACCTGTATCACCTTCACTTCTACCAAACTTAGCAATTACTTCTTGCTTTGTCATCATTGTCAATTTTCCTCCTATTTTTATTTGCCACAAACCAAGTTTAAAGTCGGAGTGTCTTTAGACCTAGTATGTGGTAGTAACAATTTTTGTGGCCAATTACTCAGCCGTTTCTTCTGTAGCAGGTGCTACAACGTCCTCTGGCTTTTGAAGCAAAGCCTTTCTGGACAATGTGATGCGCTTGTTTTCGCCGTCAAACTCTGCAACGACTACTTCAATTTCGTCGCCAACCTTCAACGCCTTGTTGATGTCATCCAACCATTCCCAAGAAACGTTGGAGATGTGCAACAAGCCATCGATGTTGTGACCAAGCTCGATAAATGCGCCAAATGGCATAATGCGAGCAACCTTACCGGTTACAACGTTGCCAACTGCAAACTTTTCTGCAGCAATTTCCCATGGCTTTGGTTGAAGTTGCTTGTAACCCAACGAAACTCTGTTTTTTTCTCTGTCCAAAGCAAGAACAACAAATTCGTAGGTTTTGCCAATTTCAAGCACAGCATCAGGACCGGAAACCTTGTCCCAAGACAAGTCGGAAGTGTGAGCAAGACAGTCAAAGTCTCTTACGCTTACAAATGCACCAAATGGAGCAAATCTCAACACTTTACCTTCAACGATTTCGTTTACTTCAATATTGTTCCAAAAAGCGTCTTCCTTAGCTTGTTTTTCTGCAAGCAAAATAGCCTTTTGACTAGCAAAGATCAAACGCTTAGCATCATCAATTTTGTCAGGACTTGCAACAAGTCTCAATTTTTTGCCAACGTATGGCTCAAGGTTTTTAACAAAACCAAGTTTGATTTGGGAAGCATGTACAATTACGGTGTAGCTTCCAAGACGACCAATCAAGCATTCCTTACCCATACGAGCAACGGTAATTTCAAATTGTTCGCCATTTTTGATACCTTCTACCAAAGCGTCGTCCTTGTATCTTTCGTCAATTGCCTTTTTGGAAAGAACAACACCCTTGTCTGTAGAAGTAACCAAGCATTCCAAAACGTCTCCGTCTTTCATGTTGGCTTTTGCGCTGACGTAGTCACCATCAAGGCACAATTGATCATTTGGAACAAAAGCATTTGCCTTAGCGTATGGCAATGTAACCCAAACGCCGTTTTCATCGATTAGGACAACAGTACCCTTAACCTTTTGACCAACACGGTGCTTACCACCGATTTTTTCTACTGCTTCAGCCATAAAATCCTTTTTAGCTGCAGTACTTTCAACGTTAACTACTTCAACGTTTTCTTTTGCGATTTCACACATTCTTTCAAGAACCCCCTCTATCAACTCTTTCGGAGTTGATGCGCCAGATATAAAACTGACTTTTTTGTATTTAGACAGGTCAATGTTGCAAGCATTTACGCTGTCAACCCACAATATATCTTTTTTGTAGCTTTTAGCAACGTCAAACAGCTTGTTTGTATTACTGCTGCTTTTGTCACCTACTATCACTACCAAGTCTGCGAGTTTAGACGCCAAATGGGCATAATTTTGCCTATCTATAGTAGTATAGCAAATTGTGTTAAATATTTCAAGCGTTTTTACACACTCGGTTGAAAGATTTTGCAAACTTTTTTCAACTTTTTTGCTATCAAAGGTGGTTTGGAACAAAATTAGCACCTTTTCGTAGGCGTTAAGGTCAACCTTTTCGTCGCCACTGCAAATTATAGCCTGATTATTGCACCAACCGTTGATGCCAACAATTTCGGGATGGAGCCTGTTGCCCACCAAAACAATTTGGTATCCCTTTTCAAAGTACTGCTTTGCACGCTGCTGAATAAGTGCAACGTATGGGCAGGTGGCATCAAACACCTCAAGATCCTTATCCCGACATTTTTGGTACACGTCCGGGGATACGCCGTGCGCACGTATTATCACCTTGCTGCCATTTGGGACGTCGTCAACGTAATCAACAAAAATTACGCCCTTTGCCTTTAGCTGATCAATGACTGTGGCGTTGTGCACAAGACTACCAAGACAATACACTTCTCCACAACTTGCAAGACTGTTGGCAAGCTTAACTGCATTGTCTACTCCTTTGCAAAATCCGTATTGTTTAGGAAGGTAAAATTTCATCGTTTCCTTCCTTTTCTAATTGCATTTTATATTCTTGCAATTTTCGTTGTTCCTTTTTGCTAAGTTTGCGTCTTTTTACACCTTTTGTGGCCAAAATTTCGTTCAACTCAAGCCTTAAGGCGTCCATGTTTTGCACAATTTTATCTGTAGCAGCAGTAAGCAATTCTTTACTAAGTGGTTGATCGTAAAATTCTTCAAGGGTAAACTCCTCACCAACAATCATGTAGTTTTTACGCCACATTTTTGTTCGATCCCACAAATAAACAGGTATAATAGGTGTTTGCGTTTTAATTGCAAACAATGCCGCACCCGTTTTAAATTCGTTTAGACAATCCAGCTCTGCATTACGAGTGCCCTCGGGAAAAATTGCAACAATCTCATTTTCCTTCAGGTAGCGTAGAGTTTGCTTTGTAGCAGTCATGTCGACTTCGCCACGATTGACAGGCACAAATTCCAACCAATCAACAATTTTGCAAAGCGTTTTATGGTCTCTAAGCTCAGCCTTGTACAAAAAGTGCATATGGCTTTTACAATGGACGTAAATAGTAAGTGGATCCAAAGCAGAAATATGATTGCTTACAAGCAGCGTGCTTTTTTTCTCAAACGCTT
>JAFVXX010000041.1 GCA_017500905.1 Clostridia bacterium | reverse complement strand
TTATATCCTTGATTTTTGACATTAAATATTCGGGCTATAAAAATCAAAAAACCCTTGAAAAATCAAGGGTTTCTTGTGGCTATATCTTTTTTATAGCCTTGTTATGGTTGCGGGGATGGGATTTGAACCTCATGACCTTCGGGTTATGAGCCCGATGAGCTACCAGACTGCTCTACCCCGCGATATAGATGCACTTGTTTTGTGCTTAGGTATGATACCACTAATATACTGCTTTGTCAAGCATTTAATACCAAATTTTTGCCACTTTGACAAAACAAACAAGCTTTCGTCACAATTTTTGCCACAAAAACGTGCAAATTTGCACCAAATATTGCAAACGTCTTGATTTTTTGCCACAAAAGTATTATAATTAAGTATTATTTACCACAAAAGGCCACCAAATGAAACTACCCGATTTTACAAAAAAATACGCCTTGGCAGTTAGTGGAGGCTCGGATAGCATGGCAATGCTACACATGTTTGTTACGCATCGTCCAACGCTAAATTTTTTTGTTGTAACGGTAAACCATTGCTTGCGTAAGGCAGGCCCCAGCGACGCCAGCTTTGTAGAGGATTACTGCCAAAAGCACAACGTGCAGTGCCTTAGGTTTGACGTAGACGTCCCTGCCATTTGCAAGGCCGAAAAGCTTTCGGTCGAAACGGCAGCACGCCAAGCACGCTACCAAGTGTTTGAAACGCTTGACTGCGACTACGTGTGTCTTGCTCACAACAAGGATGACAATGCCGAAAGCGTGCTTATGCACATTTTGCGTGGGTGTGGCACTCACGGAGTAATTGGTATGCGCTACCAAAAGGGGCGTTACGTCCGCCCAGTGTTGCACTACACCAAGCAGTACTTAGATGACTACTGCAATCACAACGGCGTGCCGTACGTAACCGACGAAACCAACTTTGACCTCAACATGATGCGCAACTACGTGCGTCACGAAATTGTACCAAGGCTTAAAAACATCAACAGCAATGCCGTAAACAACGTGTTGCGTTGCTCCGAAAACATCAAGGAAGACGACGACTACCTAAACAGCCTTGCCTGCATTGACGAAGTCACCTTTAACCAATACAGCTTTTCCATCCCGTTGCATCTGCTTGCCCAACCCAAGCCCATTGCCTACCGTGTGCTACGCAAGGCGTTTATTAGGGCAGGATACGAAAGCAACGTAGAAAAATTTCACTACGACAACATGCTTGCGCTTGCCAATGGCTTTGGAGGCAGACGACTTAGCCTACCCTTTGACCTTGTTGCCGTCAACGATTACGACAAGCTGACGGTGATATCCAACAGCTACTACGACAGCATTGCGCAATCCGTGCTGCATCCCGTAACGGTGGGGGCAACGCCTACTCCA
Source organism: Clostridia bacterium (assembly GCA_017500905.1). Taxonomy (GTDB): domain Bacteria; phylum Bacillota; class Clostridia; order Christensenellales; family CAG-314; genus RGIG5495. Next base: position 4,651 of record JAFVXX010000041.1, on the reverse strand, counting down.
TACGGCACGGTAAATTTGTCACAAACACAACCCGACCAACCCTGTTTGCAAATAGATTTGGACAAGCTGCCACCCACGGCAGTAATCCGCACTCCACAGCAGGGCGACGTGTTTACCAAGTTTGGTGGAGGCACCAAGCCGTTGGTACGCTACCTAATTGACAAAAAAATTCCCCAACGCCAACGCAACAAGCTGCTGCTTGTGGCAGACGGCAACAACGTGCTGGTTGTTTGTGGAGTAGAAATTGCCGACGCAGTAAAAATTGACCAAAACACAAAAAATAAATACTACCTTTACTTAACTTAGGAGGAAAACCCATGCAACACACAAACGATATCAAAAAGACGTTGTTTACACAACAACAAATTGCTGCTCGCATCGAAGAAATGGGTGCAGAAATTACCAAAGATTACGCCGGCAAACGCCCAATAGTAATTGGTGTGCTTAAAGGGGCGTGGATTTTCCTTGCCGACCTTTTGCGAGAAGTAGACGTAGACGTAGATGTTGACTTTATGTCGGTATCCAGCTACGGCAGTGGCACCACCACAAGTGGCAGCCTTACCATCGTAAAGGACCTTACGGTAGACGTTTCAGGTAGGGACGTCATCATTGTAGAGGACATTGTCGACACCGGCACAACCCTTGCCAGACTTAAGGAAATGTTGCTTGCACGCAATGCCAACTCGGTTGCAATTGCAACGTTGCTAAACAAGCCGTCTCGTCGCAAGGTAGAGGTAGCGGTAAACTACTTTGGCTTTGAAATCCCCGATGAGTTTGTAGTGGGCTTTGGCTTGGACTTTGACGAAAAGTACCGCACGCTAAAGGATGTTTGCGTACTTAAAGAAGAAGCGTATATGTAGTTTTTCATGTTTTTTTGCTGTCGGTTTGACAAAAATGCTTCAACTAAAGGGCCTATTCGTATTCCTTAGCGGCCCTTTTTCTTTACGTTTTTTTGTCAAAACACGCTACTGTAATGCTGTGCCCCTTTACAAATTTTGCCGATTTTATGCTATACTTGCTTCAGGGATGCTATGCTTACAACTTTTTTATTTTTTACAAAATGTTTTCTAAAATTGTTGACAATCGCTTTTTTATGGTGTAGAATACGTTCATAATTTAATAAGAAAACGCATTGAAAAGAAGAGTAGGTACCGTAAACTGCACAGAGAGACCTTGTTTTGCTGAGAGAGGGAGAGGGAGCGTTACTGAACATGGCCTTGGAGCGGTATCCTCGAAGTAATTGAGGGGGTAACGGGTGTCGCCCGTGACAGCGACGGAGTATCAGAAGCTTTCTCGTACTCTTTGAGGTCTTTGTCGTGAGGCAAAGATGAAGTAAGGTGGTAACACGAAATTTTTCGTCCTTACGGGATTTTCCCGTGAGGACTTTTTTTGAGGTTTTTTATGATAGAGCTTGTAAACGTAGAAAAAACATATTCTTCCCAAAAGGGTGACACTACCGCAATTGAGAATATCAATTTGAGCATAAACGACGGAGATATCTACGGCATCATAGGCCTTTCCGGAGCAGGAAAATCCACCTTGGTTAGATGCATCAATCTTTTGGAGCAGCCAACCAAGGGCAGCGTTATTATTGACGGAGAGGATTTGACAAAGGTCTCCAACAAAAGGCTTTTGCAAATTCGCCAAAATATCGGCATGGTTTTTCAGCATTTCAATCTTTTGCAGCAACGCACGGTAGAGGACAACGTTCGTTTTCCTCTTGAAATTGCAAAAAAGCACAAGAGCAAGGAGGCTAAGGACCGCGTTGCCGAGCTGCTGCAGCTTGTGGGCCTTTCCGAAAAGGCAAAGTCGTACCCTGCGGAGCTTTCCGGTGGACAAAAGCAAAGGGTGGCAATAGCAAGAGCGCTTGCAACCTCGCCCAAGTATCTTTTGTGTGACGAGGCTACGTCTGCACTTGACCCACAAACAACCGAATCCATCTTGGAGCTTTTGAAGAAAATTAACCAAAGCTTGGGCGTAACGGTAATCATCATTACCCATGAAATGAAGGTTATAGAAAAAATTTGCACAAAGGTTGCCGTAATAGACAACAGCCATATTGTTGAAATGGGCAACGTTTCGGATGTTTTTGCAGACCCTAAGTCCGAAATAGCAAGGCAGCTTATCATCCCCGACCTAATAAGAGCTACTGCCGAAAAAACCGGCGATATAAAGCTTAGACTTATCTTCAACGGCGAGGAAACGGACAAGCCCCTTATATCTGCCCTTGCATTAGACCTTGGCGTTTCGGTAAACATTTTGTACGCAGACACCAAGCATTACAACGGAAAGCCCTACGGGCATATGGTAATCACCTTCCCTGACAGTGATGAAGCCTACAAAAAGGTTACTACTTACCTAACCAACAACCACGTGGCGTTTAAAAAGGAGTTATAATGAGCGAAGTATTACAACAATTGATAGAGCAAAACATTTTAGTAAAAGGCATTTGGGAAACAACTTATATGACGCTTTTGTCATCTTTGTTTGCCTACGTAATAGGGCTACCCTTAGGCGTTATCTTAGTGGTGACGGACGAAAACGGGGTAAAGCCAAACAAAGCAATCAACACCATACTGGGCATTGTGGTAAACGTATTTAGAAGCATTCCTTTTCTTATTCTTATGGTGGCAATGCTGCCGGTTGCAAAGCTTGTTGTAGGCACCTCGTTGGGCAACAAAGCAATGATAGTTATGCTTGTAATTGCCGCAGCGCCCTACGTTGCAAGGATGGTCGAATCCTCGCTTAAGGAAGTAGACTCGGGTGTAATAGAGGCATCAAAATCGATGGGCTCAAGCACCATGCAAATCATCCTTAAGGTTCTTTTGCCCGAAGCAAAGCCGGCACTTATCGTAGGTGCAGTAATTTCTACCGTTACCGTGCTGGGCTACTCTGCTATGGCAGGAACAATAGGCGCCGGGGGATTAGGAAAAATTGCTATTTCCTTTGGTCACCAAAAGTACAAGGATGACGTAATTTGGGTTTGCGTAATACTTATGGTACTAATAGTGCAGGCTGTACAAATTGTCGGCATGACCATCGCCAAAAAAACAGATCGACGCCTTGTCGGTAGCAAAAAACAAAGACGCCAAAGAAAAAACGTTTAACAAATTTATTACAAAAACTACTTATTGGAGGTAAAACATATGAAAAAACTACTAAATCTTTTATTGGTGCTAACCCTTTGTTTGACAACAGTATTTAGTATAACAGGCTGTGGACCAAACGACCAAAATGTAATTAAGGTTGGCGCAAGCCCAACACCTCATGCAGAAATTTTAAGGCAATGCATCGAGCCCTTGAAGGCAAAAGGCTACACTCTTGAAATTGTTGAGTTTGACGACTATGTTTTGCCCAACACCTCGGTAGAGGACGGCCAAACGGATGCAAACTACTTTCAACACCTTCCGTACCTAAACGACTTTAACAAAAACAACAAAACAAACATCGTTTCTGTCTGCGCTGTCCACTACGAGCCGTTTGCAATCTACGGCAAAAACGTAACCATCGACGATTTTAACACCAACAAAACCGGCAGAACAATCTTGATTCCGGATGACGGCAGCAATGGCACAAGAGCGCTGTTCCTTTTGCAAGAGCAAGGCTACATCACCCTGAAACAGGGCGTTTCGGCATCGGACACTCTGACCGTTTTGGATATTGCAGACTCTAAGGGCAACACTGTTACTGCTGTTACAGCGTCCGAAATCCCGGCACAGCTAAACGTTGCAAGCAACGGAACGCTTGGTGTTGTCAACGGCAACTACGCTTTGTCGGCAGGCCTAAAGGTGGCAGACGCACTTGCCTTGGAAAGTGCTTCGGGCGAGGCTGCAATCCTGTACGCCAACATTTTGGCCGTAAAAAGTGGCAACGAAAACAGCCAAAAGATTTTGGCGCTAAAGGAGGTTTTGCTTTCCGTAGCTATCAAAAACTTTATAAACGATACCTACAACGGTGCCGTTTTGTCTGTTGTTGACTGATGCCTAAAAGGACTTTGTCCAAGCCCTTAAAACAAAAGTAAGCAAACGCCCCATACGTCTTTTAGGGGCGTTTTTTGTTTGCAGCAAAGGGTAGAGTCTACAATTTTAAAGCAAGGTTGTAACTATGGCAAAATTGCATGCTAAAAAATGCAGGGCGCAATACTTTTCGTTGTCAAAATCACGGTGGCACAGGGCCTTACGGCTCTCATTTTTGTGCACTACTGCCACTTTTTAGTGCAATTTGCATTTTTTACAATTTGCAAATTTTGTATAAACTTTTAGTTGACTTTTGTTTTTAGGTAGTGTATAATATTTAAGCAAATTGCACCAATATGCGCCGTTAGCTCAGCTGGATAGAGCGTTGGTCTACGGAACCAAAGGTCAGGAGTTCGAATCTCTTACGGCGCGCCAATTTTACAACCCTTGCTATATGTTTTGGAGAAATACCCAAGAGGTCGAAGGGCAGTTGCTGTTTACAGCACTGCACTAGTACGGTTCCCCGGATCAGGGAATGGCGGCTGGTTAAGTTTATATGAGGAAGTTTCTTCCTCAAGTTAAGGAGAATATCAGAATGAAAGGTCTGATTGCAACAAAAGTGGGAATGACCCAGGTGTTCGACGAAGACGGTAACCTGACACCGGTTACTGTGATCCGCGTTGACCCTAACGTGG
>JAFVXX010000040.1 GCA_017500905.1 Clostridia bacterium | reverse complement strand
GGGCAAGGACCATCGTGGCGACCCTGCCAGCGCAATGTTGGAGGTGTTGGACCCCGAGCAAAACTTTTCTTTTTACGATCACTACCTTGAAGTGCCGTACGACCTATCTAAGGTGTTGTTTATATGCACGGCAAACGCAACCGATGATATCCCCGAGCCTTTGTTGGACCGTATGGAAATAATAGACCTTTCCGGCTACACCGAATTGGAAAAGTTGGCAATTGCCGAAAAGTTTTTGCTACCTAAAAACGTCGAAAAACACGGCCTGCCCGAGGGTGTTTTGCAAATTGAGCGAGAAACCTACAGCAAAATTATCAATGGCTACACAAGAGAGTCGGGCGTAAGAAATCTCGAACGTGAAATTGCAACCATTTGTCGCAAGGTGGCGTACAAAATCCTTACCAAAGCCCCTGTAGAGCCCGTAACCCCACAAAACCTTTCGGACTACCTTGGCCCTGTCAAGTATCAAGACGACGGAGTAAACCTAACCAACGCCGTTGGTAGCGCAACAGGGCTTGCGTGGACACGTGTTGGTGGCTGTACGCTTACAATTGATGCCAATTTGTTTAGTGGCAAGGGCGAAATTTTGCTTACAGGCAAACTGGGCGATGTAATGAAGGAATCTGCTCGCACGGCAATCAGCCTTGTGCGTAGCCTTGCCGACCAATACAATATTGATGCAACTCGCTTTGAAAAAACCGATATCCACATCCACATCCCCGAGGGCGCAATCCCCAAGGACGGTCCAAGCGCAGGTATCACCATGGCAACGGTAGTTATGTCGGCATTTACGGGTATCCCTGTTGATGCAAAGGTTGCAATGACGGGCGAAATTACCTTGCGTGGCAAGGTGTTGCCAATTGGTGGACTAAAGGAAAAGGTAATGGCGGCATACCGTCAAGGCATCAAAAAGGTAATTATTCCCAAGGATAACCAAAAGGATTTGGCAGATATTCCACAAGAGATTGCATCTCAAATGCAATTTGTGCTTGCCGAGGATATCCAAACCGTATACAAACACGCATTGGTAAACTAATATGATAGTACGAAACGCTAAATACGTAACGGGCGCAGCCGAGTACAAGCATTGCATTGTAAGCGATTTGCCACAAATAGCAGTAGCAGGCAAATCCAACGTTGGCAAAAGCAGTTTTATAAACTTTTTGGTAAACGATGGCAAGCTTGCGCGCACGTCAAAATTGCCCGGTCGCACCCGTTTGATAAACTACTTTTTAATAAATGAAGAAAAGGAGCACGAGTTTTTACTTGCCGATTTGCCCGGGTACGGCTTTGCTTAGGTATCTGACGCCGAAAAAAAGAAGTGGGCAGATTTGTTAGAAAAGTATCTTGCCAACGAGCAACAACTACGTCACGTGTTTTTCTTGGTAGATATTCGGCACGAGCCCACTAACGACGACAAGGTGATGTACAACTACCTTTTCCACAACAACCTACCCTTTACCGTAATTGCAACCAAAAGCGACAAAATATCTCGCAGTCAAATTGCAATACGCAAGCGTGCAATTGCATCTACCTTTAAAATTGGCGAAGGCAACGTAATTGCAATTTCTTCCTTGGAAAAAAAGGGCAAGGAGCAAGTGTTGGAAGTAATCGAAAGGGTACTTTCGGCACCAATCAACTAAATTTTACAAAAGGGTCTTTGTCAAAAGGCCCTTTTTTGCACACTTTTGTCCCTTGTAGTCATACAATATAGTGACTATTTAGGAGGTATATATGCCAGTAAACAATTCCGAAATTAACAATTGCAACGAAAAAATTTGCATCCAAGGCAAAAAAGTGTTTGATGCCTGCATGAAGCAATCAACTTTGCAACAAATCACCATCAATATCAGCGACGTAACCCCACAAAACCCCGTAACGCCATTGCGCTTTGTAAGTGGCAGAAGTACGTCTACGGTTGGTCAGGTCGAAAACTTGGTTGTCGAGCGCATCAACGAGCGCCAACGCTACGGCAGGGTGCAAGCCGACGTAGTTTTGCCTGTACAAATTACATATCTTGACGCCAACAACGTAGAGGGCACGGGTACAGGCACGGTTACGTTGCCAATAGACGTAGTGATGTATCTACCCGAGCCATCCATCATACCATACCAAATTGAGGCATCGGTGTCGGCAGTAGTGCCGGAGGGCGTGTACGGTCAAACGCAAGTAATTGATGACGTAACCTACTACGTGTTTACCGTCAACTGCTGTGTAACGGCCATTATCAAGGTTACCATGGACGTAGAGCTTATCATTCCGTCCTACGGTTATGCAGTAATTCCGCCTTGCC
>JAFVXX010000039.1 GCA_017500905.1 Clostridia bacterium | reverse complement strand
GGGGGATTCATCTTGAAGCGCCCGTCCTCCTGCAAATCGTCCTGACACATTACAAGGTAGTGAGGTGCCGTTTCGCAGGTGACGTCCAGCCCCTCGGCCTTGGCTTGCCTAATTAGGTTGACACTTTCTTTGGTGGATACGTGGCATACGTGGTAGCCAACGCCCGTTTGACGTACAAGCTGCAAATCTCGCTCGACCTGCTGCCACTCGCTTTGGCTGCAAATACCCTTGTGGCCGTGTGCCTTGGCGTAGGCGCCGTCGTGGATGTAGCCACCCTTTAGCAAATCGTTGACCTCGCAATGGGCAACAATTACTTTGCCAAGCTTTTTTGCTGTTAGCATTGCTTGCTTCATCATTTGGTCGCTTTGCACTCCCCTGCCATCGTCGGAAAAGGCAAATGCGTTTGTCATGCCCTCAAGGTCGGCAAGCTGCTCCCCCTTTTGCCCTACCGTGATTGCGCCATAGGGATAGACGTTGATTACAGCATCACGGGCAATGGCATCCAGCTGAACCTGCAAATTGGCTGCGTTGTCGGGCACGGGATTGAGGTTGGGCATGGAGCAAACTGCCGTGTAGCCCCCTCGTGCTGCTGCTTTGGTGCCTGTTGCGATGGTTTCCTTGTAGCAAAAACCCGGCTCTCTCAAATGGACGTGGACGTCAATGAAGCCGGGAATAAGCGTAAATGAAGGGTCGTCAAATTGCGACAAGTCAAAATTGCCTGCAAGCTTGGTTGCAGTTTGACTATCTACCGTGTAGTTGAGCTTGTAATTTGCCATATTTTACCCCTTTTTAGTAAAAAAAGCCTTGTCAAACGTGACAAGACCTAACAAAAAGTACGGCACAGTACTACCAATAAGCCATGCCTGAAATTACGGTATTTGCTTTGCTCTTGTCAACATCTCGTATCGACTTAAAGAATATATTAATATATTAGCAACAAAACGGCATTTTGTCAACGATAAAGTCTTTGATTGGGCAAAGTATTTTGAAATTTTTTATAAAAAATTACAAAAGGGTATTTATTTTTGTCGAAAAAAGTGGTAAAATGTAAAAAAACATACAAACGAGGTGACACCATGGGAAAATTTGTAATCAACAAAACAAAAACAGGCTTCAACTTTTCGCTATTTGCAGTAAACAAGGAAAAAATTGCCGTATCAAGCCAAGTGTATGCCAGCAAGGCTTCCTGCAAAAAGGGCTGTGAAAGCGTGGGCAAATTTGCTGAAAAATGCATTGCTGAAGGCAAAATTGAAGACCAAACACTTGTAAAGGGCACAACCAAGCTGACCAATCCAAAGTTTGAAATCTACCTGGACAAGGCGGGACTTTTCCGCTACCGCTTGTATGCATCCAACGGCGAAAGCATCTGCATGAGCGAAGAGGGCTACAAATCCAAGGCAGGTTGCCTAAACGGAATCAAAAGCGTTGCGGCAAACAGCCAAAATGCCGAATACGTTGACGAAACGGCAGACAAGTAGTTTTAGGTAAATTTAGGGGGCAGGATACTACTTACGCCCCCTTTTTGTTGCAATTTGCAGGCAAAAGTAGGCCTTTTTGCGACAATGGTACCACACCAATACACTTTTTGAGCACAAAAAAAGGGCAAGCACACTGCTTGTCCTTTTTTGTATCAACTGATAAAAAATTACTCTTCTTCAGCAAATTTCTTTGCTTCTTCGATGATCTTTGGAATGGATGCTGCAGGAACCTCCTCGTAGCGAGTAAACTCAAGCTCGTAGCTACCACGACCTTGCGTCATGCTGCGCAAATCGGTTGCGTATTTCATGATTTCGCCAAGTGGTACTTCGGCGCTGATTACTTGGTTGCCTTCGACACTTTCCATACCCAAAATACGACCACGACGCTTGTTCATGTCACCCAAAATGTCGCCAAGGAAGCTTTCGGGAACGGTGATTTGAAGTGTGTAGATTGGTTCCAAAATTGTTGGATTTGCACGAGCGCAACCATCCTTGTAGGCAATGGATGCCGCCATCTTGAAGGCAATTTCCTTGCTGTCTACAGGGTGAGAGCTTCCGTCGTACAGCTCGGCACGCAAGCCAACCATTGGGTAGCCTGCAAGCACGCCGTGAGGCAAGCACTCGATAAGTCCCTTTTCGACTGCTGGGATGAATTGACGGGGTACCGTACCACCAACTACGCTGTCAACAAACAGGAAGTCGCCATCGGCATATGGAGCAAAGCGAATCTTGCAGTGACCGTATTGACCTGCGCCACCCGATTGCTTTTTGTGCTTACCTTCGGCTTCGACTGCCTTTTTGATGGTTTCACGGTAGGCAATGCGTGGTTCCTTCAAAACTGCTTCGACCTTAAATTTGTTTTCAAGCTTTTTGCACAAAACCTCAAGCTGAGCTTCGCCAACGCCGTTTAGGAGCATTTCGCCCGTTTCGACGTTTTTGGTGACTGTAAAGGAGTTGTCCTCCTCTTGCAAGCGGTACAAGCCCGAGAAGATTTTGTCCTCATCGCCCTTCTTAGCAGCGTAAACTGCCATGGAAAGTACCGGCTTTGGAAGTACTACTTGTGGCAATACAACGTTGATGCTGGTTGCGCACAAGGTGTCGCCTGTGGATGTGTTGGAAAGCTTTGCAATTGCGCCAATGTCGCCTGCCACTACCGTGTTGGTAGGCTCTTGCTTTTTGCCCTTTACAAAGAACAACGAACCAATTTTTTCCTCACTGTCCTTGTTGGTGTTTTTAAGGATTGTGCCAACCTTAAGCTTGCCGGACAAAACCTTGATCAAGGAAAGCTTGCCGTAGAATGGATCGACGATTGTCTTAAATACTTGCACTACTGCAGGCTTGTCCTCGTCGCAAACAACGTCGACGTTGTTGCCGTTGCCGTCCTTGCCTACAACTGCAGGAGCATCGCTTGCGCTTGGAAGCAAGCTGACCATTTCGTCCATCAGATTGATTACACCCTTGTTGCATACTGCCGAGCCGGCAAGCACAGGGATACAGCTGCCTGTCAAAACACCCTTTTTGACGCCGGCAATAATTTCGTCGTTTGTAAAGGTGTCGCCGTCAAAGTAGCGCATCATCATTTCGTCGTCACTTTCGGCTGCAGACTCGATAAGCTTGTTTTTAAGCTCCTCGTATTCGCTTGCAAGGTTTTGAGGCATGTCGATTTGATCTCTAAGTCTGCCATCGACAAACTTGTAGGACTTGCCTGTCAACACGTTGACGTAGCCCACCATCTTGTTGTTTTCCATGATGGGGATTTGCATTGGTGCAATCTTGGTTGTGTATTTGTCCTTTAGTGCGTTTAGTGTGCCAATGTAGTCGGCATTGTCCTTGTCGGTGCCGTTTAGGAACAAAATTGCAGGAATACTGTGCTTGATGCAGTAGTCCAATGCCTTTTCGGTGCCTACAGATACAGAGCCACCAAGTCCGGATACTATCAATGCACTGTCTGCAGCACTTAGCGCAAGACGCATTTCACCCTCGAAATCAAAAAAGCCCGGTGTATCCAAAAGGTTGAACTTTGCCATACCGAATTGACATTGATGTGAGCAATGTGCAACTGCCATACTGATGGAAATTTTCTTTGCTACTTCCTCTGCTGTGAAGTCCATCGTGGTGTTGCCGTCTTCGGTGCGACCTTGACGGTCGATTGCCTTTGCGTTGTACAAGATTGCTTCGGCAAGTGTTGTTTTACCTTCGCCACCGTGGCCAATGAGTGCTACGTTTCTTACGTTGTTTGCTAATGTGCCCATAATAAATTTACTCCTATTGTTTTTTGTAACTTTGCAAGC
>JAFVXX010000038.1 GCA_017500905.1 Clostridia bacterium | reverse complement strand
GCGAAAGTCCTTTTTTTGTTCTTAATTCGTAAATTATATCTTTCGTTTCCATAAAATAACCACCTCCAACAGTTGTGATTATACTATATCACGAGTTGTCGGCGTTGACAAGCAACTTGCTGTTGCTATCTTCTCGACAAATTCTTGGTTATCGATGAGTTTATTATGTCACACTTTCAGAGATAAATCAAGGCGCGAGACTTGTATATCACAAATGAAATCGTGTTTTGCACGATGAAATCCGAGCAAGCTCGGATGAAATCTTCGGCGTGTCGCCTCAGATGAAATTAAATCCGCCCTAACTATCCCGACGAAGTCGGATTTCATCACGAAGTGATTTCATCCCACATGAGTGGGATTTATCCCGACGGAGGCGGATTTAGTTGAAAAAAGCACACATTGTCTTGGTAGACAAATGTGTGCTTTTTTCTGGCGGAGAGTGAGGGATGTTGTGTTGCAGGCAACCCAATGACTTCGCAATTACAAATTGCTCGTCCACAAAGCTAAAAACAATTCACAGGATTGTTTTGTGATGCTTTGTGCCCTCTCAGGGTTCGAATCCCTCCCCAAAAGTTTCAACAAAAAAAACACCCCAAGTCGTTTGACTTGGGGCTTGGCGGAGAGTGAGGGATTCGAACCCTCGTGCCCGGAACGGACAACACGATTTCGAGTCGTGCTCGTTATGACCACTTCGATAACTCTCCACAGTATTCAGTTAATTTGCTTTGTTGACTTTTGTTTACTACGAGCACGGTGCTCGTTAGCTTAGCTATCGCTAAGGGCGTTCGCCTTTGGCTCGGCTAAGACCACTTCGATAACTCTCCACAGTATTCAGTTAATTTGCCTTGTTGACTTTTGTTTGCCACGAGCACGGTGCTCGTTAGCTTAGCTATCGCTAAGGGCGTTCGCCTTCGGCTCGGCTAAGACCACTTCGATAACTTTCCACATTATTAAGCTGTTTTGCTCAACAAAGCAACTAATATATTACACCAAGCAAATCAATTTGTCAATCCTTTCACGCCAACTACATATTTGTTTTTATTAGATATTGCAATATGCCTTTATATGTGGTATAATGCATTTATAAAACTAATGGAGGGCGAGGAAATGGAAGTCGACAAAGAGTGTAACAATGGGGCTATTTCCAATAAACTAAAGGAGGGTAACAAAATGGCGGTACCAGCAATAATCTCAAATATTGTACAGGCAGTCAAAAGTTTACTTAGCACATGTGAAAAAATGGCAGATGGTGCAGATGCGCACAAATATGCTACAAGCGTGCAGTCACTCAATCAAGATGTGGATGAAACGTATACTCAAATAAGAGAGCTCATTGTCAAAAACGACAAATATTCGGAAGATCAAAAAATAGAAAAGCTGGAAAAACTTGCACAAAGTCAAATATCAGCACGTCAATCTTGTCAAGAGGCTATCAGTGGCAATCGAGAAGGTGTTTCTAAAATGATAGGAAGCTTTTTTCTTGCACTTGCTACTTGTGGATTATCTTATATCCCAAAACTTGTTACCGAGCTTAAGAAAAACAAGATAAACAAGGTAGATATAGATAAAATTCAAGATAGTGTAATCAAGCAAGAGCAACTAAATGCTTCAACGGAGTGCTAACTATTTACTAAAAACACACAGGGCAGGTGCATCAGCACCTGCCCGTTTCATTATCTTTATCTGTATTTTATCACTTATCCTATCTTTCCACAAAGTACTTTGGCTTTGGCAAATTCCACTTAAACACCATTGCAAGCACACGCAACACAATCACCACAACGGTACCAATTATGCTGGCAGCCAGCTCGCTCCAGTACATATGCACCAAGGCGCAGGCCAATGCGCCAATTATGGATGCAGTGGCATAAAAGTGCTTTACAAATATGGTCGGAGCATTTTGCGCCATCACGTCACGCAACACACCCCCACCTACACCGGTAAACACACCCAGCAAAATTGCCAAAAACAAGTTTGGCTCGCCCAATGCGGTAAAGCCTGCATTTACGCCCACCACTGTAAACACGCCAAGGCCAATGGCATCTGCAAGGTTAAAAATTAGGTCGTAGGTGTTGTTTGTCCTCGACAGCCACTTTTGCACAAAGGGCAAAAATGCAATCACTGCAACGCCCACGGCAATTAGTGGATGCAAGGGGTTTACAAGCGAAACGGGTGGTGTCCTACCAATCAGCAGGTCTCGGATGATTCCTCCCCCAACGGCAGTGGTCATTGCAAGTACAATCGTGCCCAGCAAATCCATTTGCTTTTTCATGGCAGTAAGCGCGCCGGAAAGTGCAAACGCCACCGTACCAACAATTTCCAAAACAAAAAAGACAACGTCCATAAAAGCATATTCTCCTTTTACAAACTTTGTCTTTTTACCTGAAAGATTCTTTTCTTGCGAAAATTGCTTCGTCGGTAGCGCAGTAGTGGTGCGCCTTCTCCAAAGTGCCGTCACAAAGCGGTCCGTTGTACCTGAAAGTGTTACTTCTTCGGTGGCAAAAAATTGCTCTCTCCCGCATTGATCGCTCGGCTATATTTTTGTACAATTATACCATCCAAAGATACTGCCGTCAACTAAATTTCAGCCAACAAAATTTCGTTTTGCTGTTGACATCGTCAATTTGTGGGTGTATAATTAGGCCAACTCTAAAAGGAGGAGGAAGAATAAACAATGAAAAAATTTACAAAAGCAACACTAACAGTAGTGGCACTACTAATGGCAGTAGTATGTCTTGTAGCATGCGTACCATCCAACGTTGACAAAGCTATAGAAAAGTTTGAAAAACTTGATTGCTACAGCATGGAAAAGGGAGCACTTGGCAACAGCGAGCTTAAGGCAATGGCAAAGACGGACGAAATTGAAGGCACTGCTCAATACGCACGTGGCTTCAGCGATGACGGCACGGTAAACCTGTACTACTTCCAAAGTGCAAAAGACGCACGCCTTTTCTTTGAAGGCTACGTTGTAAGGATGCGTGACACCTACCGTTGGGAAAACATCGATTGCAAGGGCAAAGTAGTAATTTTTGGTAGCGGCAAGCTTGTAGAAGAGTTTATCTAATTACACAAACCAACTATAAAGGCGACAGCAACGTCGCCTTTTTTTGCAAAAATTTCGCCAAACGCAAAACACGCTCATCATTAGGGCTCATCAACACTTGATTTTTTGTCAAAAATATATTATAATATAAGTTACATTACCTCAGCAGGAGATTACATGGCAAAAAGACTCACACGGGCAAAAAGGCTTGCCAAGCGCAAATATCGCCCAACCAACAAATTTATATATTGGTTGTACAAAGTCATCATGGTCAACATTGTAGGCCGCAAGTACAACCCCAAGTTTCACGTCATCGACAATGTTGCCGATTGCGACGGTCCGTGCTTTGTTGTATTCAACCATTTGTCTCGCATAGACCACATGTACGTAATGGGTGCAACCTACCCAAGGGTAACCACCATGATTGCGGCAAACAACGAGTTTTACCGAAGCAAATTTGCCCTTGCATTTCATCTCAACAACTGCATCCCCAAAAAGTGCTACTCAGCCGATATGCTAACAATCAAGGGCGTATCACGAGTAATCAAAAAGGGCGGCTGCGTCACCCTTGCACCCGAGGGCGAAACCAGCCTGTATGGCGGCAACAAGCCGGTAGTGCCGGGCACAAGCAAGATGTTTAAGCATTTCAAGGTGCCGGTGTACTTTTGTCACCTTGAGGGGCAGTATTTGCAAAACACCAAGGTATGCACCGACGTCCGTCTGGGCGAAACGCACGCAACGCTTTCGTTGCTGTTTACAAAGGAGGACGTTGCAAGGCTTTCGGTGGACGAAATGGACAATATTCTCAACCAAAGGTTTAGGCACAACGACTACGAGTGGGCAGCTCAAAAGCAAATCAAGTGGAAGACGCACGGCCGTATTTGCCACAATTTGGAGGATATTTGCTACAAATGTCCTAAGTGCGGCAGTGAGTTTACTCTAAAGGGCGAGGGCAACAAAATAGAGTGCAGTCATTGCGGCAATGGTGCAACAATGGACGACTACTACCAATTTCACCCCTATGACGGTGCCATCATCCCTGCTACCCCGTACGATTGGGCCGAGCAACAACGCCAAGACCTCATCAAGCAAATCCGTCAGGATACCGACTACTTTTTTGAGGATGACTGCAAATTGGGCAATCTGGACGAGTACAAGCTTGTTGGCCACAACAAAACCAGCTTTATTGTAGGCGAGGGCAAGGTGCGTGTCGACCACCAAGGCCTACATTACACAGGCACACGCAACGGCCAGCCCTACCAATTTACAATGGGCTACAAGGATTTGTACACCGTAATGAGTGCCAAGGATGCCAAGCACTTTTGCTTTTACAACAAGGGCGAGTACGTCGAAATTTTCCCCAAGCGTCCCACGGTTGGCAAGTTTATTTTGCTAATTGAGGAAATGCATCGCTACCACGTCAACTTTTACAAAAATTTCCCCTGGAAGTCACACATGTACGAGGGTATGGCGTTGGGCATCGACAACAACTAAAATTTTCAATATGCAAAGCGTGGCAACGCCCATCAGGCAATGCCACGCTTTTTTGATTTTCTGCCAACAAACGGCATTTTGGCATGTTTTTTTCAAATAGCACTTGATTTTTGTCGAAAATTGTATTAAAATATACTCAATACTAAACAAAGGTGAAATATCTATGGCAAAAAAACTTTCCATTTCTCAAAAGCTTGCAAAGCGTAAATACAAGCCTGCATCCAAGTTTATTTACTGGATATACAAATTTGTAATGGTGGATATTGTAGGCCGCAAGTACAATCCCAAGTTTCACATCATCGACAAGGTTACCGATTGCGATGGTCCGTGCTTTGTTGTATTCAACCATTTGTCCCGTATCGACCACCTGTACGTAATGGGTGCAACCTACCCAAGGGTAACCACCATGATTGCGGCAAACAGCGAGTTTTACCGCAGCAAGTTTTCCTTTGTGTTTGGCCTAAACAAGGTCATTCCAAAAAAGAACTACTATCCCGACAGCCTAACCATCAAGGCAGTAAGCAAAGTAATCAAAAAGGGTGGCTGCGTAACCTTTGCGCCCGAGGGCTTGGCAAGCAACGATGGTGGCAACAAACCGGTAGTGCCGGGCACCAGCAAGATGTTTAAGCACTTCAAGGTGCCGGTGTACTTTTGTCATCTTGAGGGACAGTACCTGCAAAACACCAAGGTTTGCTTGGACGAGCGTTTAGGCGAAACGCACGCAACCCTTTCGCTGTTGTTTACAAAGGAGGACGTGCAAAGCCTGTCCGTTGAGGAAATGGACAACATTCTCAACGAAAAGTTTCGCAGCAACGAGTACGCCTGGAATGCCGAAAGAAAAATCAAGTGGAAGACGCACGGCCGTATTTGTCATCGATTGGAGGACATTTGCTACAAGTGCCCCAAGTGCGGCAGCGAGTTTACGTTAAAGGGCGAGGGCGACAAAATTGAGTGCAGTCATTGCGGCAATGGTGCAACAATGGACGACTACTACCAATTCCATCCATATAAAGATGCCGTAATCCCCGCTTCGCCGTACGATTGGGTAGAGTGGCAACGTCAGCAAATCATCAAGGAAATTCGTGCCAACCCCAACTACTACTTTGAGGACGAGTGCCAAATTGGTAATCTGGACGAGTACAAGCTTGTTGGCCACAACAAAACCAGCTTCATCGTGGGCGAGGGCAAGGTGCGCATCGACCACCAAGGCCTACATTACACAGGTACACGCAAAGGCCAGCCCTACCAATTTACAATGGGCTACAAGGATTTGTACACAGTCATCACCTCGGTTGACGCAAGCTACTTCAACTTTTACTACAAGGGCGAGTATTTTGACATATTCCCCAAGCACCAAACGACAGGCAAGTTTATTTTGCTAATCGAGGAAATGCATCGCTATCACGTCAATTTTTACAAAAACTTCCCCTGGAAGGACTACATGTACGAGGGCATGGAGCTTGGCATCGACGAAAAGTAAATCAATCACAAAAGGCAAGTCGCATCGACTTGCCTTTTTTGTTTGCCCCAAGGATTAAAATTTTTCTTGTAGGGGAGGATTCTATATCCTCTCGCCTACCGCAACAAGTGCCAACACCCTCACCGTACCGCCCTTGTGTAAATGTAGGCGTTACTCATTGTGACATAGGGATTGTCTTAGGGCAAACCAACCTCAAACCTCCGCAACACCGTAGGGGCGGATTCCATATCCACCCACATATTTGTTAATCAATTTCTATTTCTGCAAATCGTAGGGGCGACCATTGGTCGTCCGTTGTAGGGGCAGGTGCTACCCCTGCTGTCCGTTTGTTATCAACAAGGACTAAATCCCTCAATTGTAGGGCAAGGGCTTGCTTCTGCCACAAAACAAAAAAGGCGCCTGCAATCTGCAGGAGCCTTTAGCCATCTATTAAACAGGATTTGTAAGGAGCGAAGCGGCGGAATAGCGAGCTTTGCGAGCGTCACTGGTTCAATGGCTTGTCCTCGGAGCATAAAAAAAGAGACGAGCAGGGCGAAGCCGGTGTCGTCTCTTTGTATTGGCGGAGAGAACAGGATTTGAACCTGCGGTAGCTTTCACTACGCACGCTTTCCAAGCGTGTGCCTTAAACCTCTCGACCATCTCTCCAAGGTGCTAAACTTGTTTAGCCCAAATATAATACCAAAAATTTGTTGTTTCGTCAATGTTTTTGAGCCAATTAAAAAATTTTTTTGCAAATTTTTTCAAGTCGGCGAAATGCGTCAAAGCAATTTTTCAGTTTTTCAACAAATCGTGCGTTTCACGTGTTTAATATATAGATAGACAAAGGGGCAATTTTGTCCTGATTTCAAGCAGATTTTCATTGCTTTTTGGGCGCAAAACGAGGCTGCTTTTGCCATAAATTTAGCAAAAAAAACGCACAGCATTAAAGTTTGTTTTGCAACTGCAATTTGCAGGCTTGTTTGATTAAAAAGCATCTAAAATCGATATACGGGGTGCCCAAATTGCACAAAACGGAACAATTATGCACAGGGGATTTGTCAACTACCTTGTCATTTGTGACTTATTCAAATTTTACTTATACAACGGGGG
>JAFVXX010000001.1 GCA_017500905.1 Clostridia bacterium | reverse complement strand
GTTCGCAGAGTGCTAAATTTCCGTTGGCCTCTTGTATACATGGCAGCAGTAGGCGTTGTAAGTCTTGCTCTAAGCTACTTTACAACAAAGACGTTTGAAATTTCCGTATTGTGGAACTCCATCTTGACAGGTGGCGTAGTGCTTGGTGGCGTATTTATGGCAACCGACTACGTAACAAGTCCAAACACCAAGCTGGGCAACTACATATATTTTGCTTTCATTGGTTTGTTGACTGCAGTTTTGCGTTTTGCATGCAAGACCGAGGTTGTTTCCTACGTAATTTTGTTAGGCAACTTGATTGTTCCACTTATCAACAAATTTACAGCTCGTAAACCGTTTGGTTACCAAAAACCACAAAAGGAGGACAAATAATCATGGCATTTAAAAATTATGTTCTACCAGTAGTGGTATTGTTGGTAATTTGTATCGTTTGTGTTGGCGTACTTGCAGTACTAAACGACGTTTTGTACGTGTCTGACGAAGTTAAGTTTAGCCGTGCAATGAGCAAAATTTATCCCGGTGTCGAGTTTGACGCACAAGAAAAGGTGTCTTACAAAAACGCTAACTACGGCGAAGTAACCTCCGTTACGTGGGCCAAAGACAAGGCTAAGGGCGAGCGTGTTGCAGTAATCGAAGCACTAAGCACAAACGTAGGCTTTGGTAGTGGTAACGTAACCCTTTACGTAGTAGTAAAGGAAGTTGCCAAGGACGGCAAAACCGTTGGCGAAATTGCAGCTTGGTCTATCAAAGATAACGTTGGTCAAAGCTACATTGGTAAAATTGACGGCGCAAACAAGTGGTACGTTGGCGCTGACATTGCAAACGAAATTGCAATGCAATCCAACATGACGGCAGGAGCCACAATGACAAGTACTGCCATCAACATGGCAATCAACGTAGCAGCTGACTACGCAAGAAGCGTTGCTGAAATGGGTAGCAACCCACAAGCCGAAGCACTTTCTGCAATGGTTGCAAACCTAACGGGTGATTACGCAACTGCAAGCTACACAGCAGTGTCTACAGCAAACGTAACTCACTTGGCTCCAGCAGGCACAACCTTGAGTTACATGTTCAACGCAACAGTTGGCGCACAAGAAGTATACGGCCTTGTATACGACGTCAACGGCGCGCAAGAGTTTGTTGTATTTGTAAATGCAGCAGCAAACAGCGACAAGCAAATTGTTTACAAGTCTGCAGGTGTAACAACCGAAATGGAAACAGCAGTGCTTTCCACATACTTGTCCGCAAATGCAAACGTAATCAGCGTAGTTACCGAGGGTACAACCTCTACCTACACTGTAGTTGGTCTAAAGCAAGCAGGCTTTGTACCTAAAAACTACACCGTGACAGTAGTAGTTACAGATGGAGCAATTGCAAGCTTCGACATTACAGCGTCCGGCTTTGTATCTCACGGTCCAAGTGAAGATGCAACACTTACGATTGTTCCTGCTTTGATTGGCGCAACGTCTGCAACAGTAGACTCTGCTCTTGACAGCAAGACAACCGGCGCAACCGAAACAGCTAAGATTTTGTTGAGCGCAGCAAAGGTTGCATTGGCTCACTACGACGCTAACAATGGAGGTTCAAACTAATGAGTAAAAAACCTACTTTTAAAGAAATAGCATTAGATGGCGTTTTGCGTCAAAACCCCGTCCTTAAGCTTGTACTTGGCACTTGCCCAACCCTTGGCTTGACAACGGCGGCAATTTCCGGTCTTGGTATGGGTGCTGCAGCAACTTTCGTTTTGATTTGCAGTAACATCCTAATTTCGTTACTTCGTAACGTAATCCCAGATAAAGTACGTATTCCTTGCTTTATCGTAATCATCGCAACCTTTACAACGGTTGTACGTGGCTTGCTTGAAGCCTTTTTGCCAGATATCTACGACGTGCTTGGTACTTTCCTTCCACTTATCGTAGTAAACTGCGTAATTTTGGGTCGTGCGGAAAGCTTTGCATCCAAAAATCCTGTAGGTTCATCTGCTTTGGACGGCTTGTTTATGGGCTTGGGCTTCACTCTTGCACTGACACTTATGGGTATTGTTCGTGAGGTTCTTGGCGCTGGCGCTATCTTTGGCACAGCTTTGTGGAACTTCAAAATTGAGTTTTTTGCTAAACCGGCAGGTGCATTCTTTACTTACGGCTTGTTCATTGCTGTGTTTACCTTGGTAAGCAACGCTTTGGAAGCAAAAAAGAGCAAGAAAAAGGCTGTTGTAGCAGAAACAGCAGAGGAGGGCGCATAATATGGAAGGAATTCTTGGTATTATCGTTGCGGCATTGTTTTCGCAAAACTTCATTTTAGTAAAATTCTTGGGTATTTGTCCATTCCTTGGCGTATCCAAAAAGACCGACTCTGCACTTAGCATGGGTATTGCCGTAACACTTGTTATGGTTATCACCTGTGCAGTAACTTACCCAATCTACGTTTACATTTTGACTCCACTTGGATTGCAATACTTGGAAATCATCGTATTTATCTTGGTAATTGCATCCTTGGTTCAAATGATGGAAATGATCTTGAAAAAGTTTTCTCCCGGTTTGTACTCTGCATTGGGTATTTACTTGCCACTTGTAACAACCAACTGCGCTATCCTTGGTGTAGCTGAGCTTGTTATTGCAGCAGGTAAGGAAGCTGGCACTTGGGCTTACACCTATGGCAATGCAGTGCTTTACGGCTTGTTTGCAGGTATTGGCTTTACCATCGCAATCGTACTTTTGTCCGGCTTGCGTGAAAAGACTGACAAGCTAAATCTCCCAAAGTGCTTGAAGGGATTCCCAATCACAATGATTATTGCTTGCTTTATGGCAATGGCATTTTCCGTATTTAGCGGACTGTAATTAAGGAGGGATTGACAATGTATTTGCTTTTGTTAGAAGCTATTGGTCGTGATATCAACGTCAAGGCAGTATTGTTTGCCCTTGCAATCATTGCAGGTGTAGCATTGCTTATGGGTGGTATCATCGTTTTGATTTCTAAAATTTGTCACGTCGAAGAGGACCCACGTATTGCACAAGTAACCGAGCTTTTGGCAGGCGCAAACTGTGGTGGCTGTGGTTACCCAGGTTGTG
>JAFVXX010000037.1 GCA_017500905.1 Clostridia bacterium | reverse complement strand
TTTGGATGGATTAGAGTAATTTTGCACCAAAAAAGCCCCAGCCTTGGGGCTTTTTTGTTTGGCATAAAAGGTGCTGTATGCTTGTATATTAATGTATGAAGCTTTTTGGAAAGGCCATGGCTGTTGCTGTTTCAATGGTTGTTTGCGTTGTGCTTGTGCTGTCACAGGTGTATACACCATCAGCGCAGCAGCACACTGGTGCAAGGATTAAAATTTGTGTTGTCGATTTAGATGGCAATCCCGTCCACAACGCTAAGGTCAAGGTTGTAGGCTGCAACCTTGTGTTCAACACGGACAACAATGGACTGTCGCCATCGATAGATTTGCCAAAACTAACAAACGTATACGATGCAAAAATCGACCAATGGTACACCGTCAATTTGCACGTGCAAAAAAGTGGCTACGTTGACACCTTTGTGCTAAATTGCGTAGTGTATCTGCAGCAAAATCGCAATTTGACCGTCAAAATTTATCCGACCGATGACAGTCACCTCCCCTACGTATGCTACGTAGAAAGCCCTCCAAGCGAGTATTTAGAAAGCTTAATAAGCCAAAACTAATTAAGAGTTGCAAAAAAGCAACTCTTTTTTTATTTTTCTACTTTTCTTTTGGTAATTTATGTGGTACAATGTAGTGTAAGAATAAAATTTATTTACTTGGTAAATAAAAGGAGTACAAATGCTTTCAAAAACACCAACCAAAGGTATGCGAGATTTTTTGCCAAACGAGTACCGTATGAGACAACAGCTTATGTCGGTTATTCAATCCACGTACGAAAAGTACGGGTTTTCCCGCATTGAAACACCTTGTGTCGAAAACATCAAGCTGTTGTGCAGCAAGCAAGGCGGCGACAACGAAAAGCTTATTTTCAAAATTTTGAAGCGTGGCGAAAAGCTGGAAAACGCAACCGAGGGCGAGCTTTGCGACCTTGGCTTAAGATACGATTTGACAGTGCCACTTGCAAGATACTACGCAAACAACCAAGGACAGCTTCCATCCGTATTCAAAGCAATGCAAATGGACAACGTTTGGCGTGCAGACCGTCCACAAAAGGGCAGATACCGTCAATTTGTTCAATGCGACATCGACATCGTGGGCGATCCAACCAACCTTGCCGAAATGGAGCTTATTACAGCCACAACCGAGGCACTTTCTAACCTTGGATTTGACAACGTTGTAGTGCGTCTAAGCGATCGCCGATTGCTTAAGGCATTGGTGGAAAAGTGCGGCTTCGAGCCCTCTCAGTACGACAGCGTGTTTATTGCGCTTGACAAGCTTGACAAGCTTGGCGTAAGGGGAGTAATGGAGGAAATCGAGCAAATTGCTCCCGGCAAATCGGTAGAGTTTATTGATATGATCAATCGCATTACGGGCAGCAGCGACAGCTTTGAAGCTTGTGTAGTCGAGCTGGGCGAATTTTTGCCACAGGAAGTTGCAACCAACGTGCGAGAAATTTTGGACGTAACCAACCACACAGTCAAAAACGGCAAAGTCGTATTTGACGTAACGCTTGTCAGAGGCATGGGCTACTACACCGGCACCATCTACGAAATTTCATTGGATGGGCTTGCAATCTCTGCAGGTGGTGGTGGAAGATACGACAAGATGATTGGCAAAATCATCGGCAACGACGTTCCTGCTTGTGGATTTTCCATCGGCTTTGAGCGTATCGTAATGCTTTTGCAGGAGAGGGGCATCTTTGGCAATCAAACGTCTGCTACGGCAGTTGTAATTGACAAAAATGCAGATGCAAAGCAAGTAAAGGAAGTAATGGATTCTTGCGCATTTTTGCGCAACAACGGCAGAGTTGTTTTGGTGCGCCGTATCAAAAACTTTGCTTTTCAGCTTAAGCAGCTTCAGGAGCAAGGATGCGATAAAATTCTTGAGTTTAAAGATGGCAAGCTGAATCAAGTAAATCTAAACAAGTAGTATGAACAACCAACAGACCAACGTCCCCGCTGACAACACTACACAAAAGACTAAGCGTCCACCCAAAATCGTCGATCTTTCGGTCGTCGAGCGCTTTGACGTGCAACAAAACGTAGGTCTAACAAGTCAACAGGTTGCAACACGCATGGAGTGCGGACTTGCAAACGTGGATACATCCAAGGCAGGCAAAAGCATTTTTGGAATTGTAGTTTCCAACGTTTGTACATTTTTCAACCTGCTTTACTTGGTGATCGCTGTAATTCTACTTGTGTACAAGCAATATGCCAACATATCGTTTATGGCAATTGTTGTTGCCAACACTGTCATTGCCATCGTGCAAGAGATTCGCTCCAAAAAGACGTTGGACAAGCTTAAGCTGGTCAACACACCCACCGTGCTTGTAACTCGAGATGGCAAGCAGGAGGAAATTGCCATTGACCAAATCGTTTTGGATGACGTCATCAGCGTATCGCTTGGCAATCAAATATCGTGCGACTGCATCGTTTTGGATGGCTCTATCGAAGTAAACGAATCCATCTTGACGGGCGAAAGCGAGTCGGTTGTAAAGGGCGTTGGCGACACTTTGTATGCAGGCAGCATAGTGGTTGCAGGCAGCTGCACAGCCCGTGTGGACAAGGTTGGACGATTCAACTACGTTGCCAGCCTTACAAGCAAGGCTAAAAAATACGAAAAGCCACGCTCCGAAATGCTTAAGACGCTAAAGGCAATTTTGGTGTTTGTTGCAATTATCGTAGTGCCAATGGCAGTAGGCCTGTGGCTTGTCAATTACAAATTCTATTCCGACCCCCTTCATTGGGAGGTGGGCGCAGTAATTACCGAAAACGACATAATAATCAAAACACTAAACAAAACGGCAGGGGCAATCATTTCTATGATACCCGCAGGTCCGTTTTTGCTTACAACAGTGTCATTAGCAGTGTCGGTAATTAGGCTTTCACAAAAGAAAACAATCGTTCAGGAGCTGTACTGCATCGAAATGCTTGCCCGTGTAGATTGCCTATGCCTTGACAAAACAGGCACAATCACCGATGGCACAATGAAGGTGGTGGAGAGCATCGACCTGAGGGCAAAGGATGGCAAGCACACCATCAAGGAAATTATGGCATC
>JAFVXX010000036.1 GCA_017500905.1 Clostridia bacterium | reverse complement strand
TTGTCAACTGTTTTTTTAATTTATTTTTAAGTTTTTTTAATATTTTTTCAACTTTTTTCGACTTTTTTGCCAAGTTTCAATTTGTAAAGCAATTTGCAAAATGCTCTTGACAAAAATGCGTTTGTAGTTGATAATATTTGCAAGGAGATTTTAGTATGCTTACAGACAAAACCATTACTGAATACACCAATTTGCTTAGTAGCGATGCTCCCACTCCCGGTGGAGGAAGCAGTCTTGCACTTGTGGGACTAAACGCTGCTTGTCTTGTAATGATGGCTGCAAACGTAACCATCACAAAGCTTGCAAAAAAGGGCGTTTGCTGCCCCGAGCTGCAAAGGTCTGTTGAAATGCTGCAAAGCACCAAAGAGGCATTTTTTAGCTTTGTGGACAAGGATGCTGATGCATTTACACGCATTTTGAGTGCAATGAAGCTGCCTAAGGACACAACGGAGCAAAAAGAGGCACGCAAGCAAGCACTACAGCAATCCTACGTGCATTCGGCAAAGGTAAGCCTTGACATCATCAAAAACGCCGTTGATTGCTACAAGCTTGCCGACAAAGTTGTAGAGCTTGCCGACCAATTTGTCGTAAGCGATGCTCACATTGGCAAGGCTCTTGCAAAAACCGTTGCAACACTTAACGTGCACAACGTGGACGTAAACGTTGATTGCATTGTTTGCGACAAGCAAAAGCAAGCATTGACGGATGAAAAACAAGCACTTTTGGCACTACTTGACTGACGCCATATATAGATATAGTAAAAGCCCCAACGCACATCGGGGCTTTTTTGTTGCTCTTTTGTCTTATTTCAATTCTGCACGGATACGTCTTACGCCACTGGAGGAAGATTGCTCCTTGACGATGACAAACTTGCCAAGCTCGCCTGTGTTGGCTACGTGAGGGCCACTGCAAAGCTCCTTAGAGAAGTTGCCCATAGAATACACCTTTACAACCTCGCCGTACTTGTCGCCAAACAAGCCGATTGCGCCCGTTTTGCGGGCCTCTTCTAAAGGCATTTCTTGACAGGTTACTTCCAGCTTGTCGGCAATTGCTTGATTGACAAGGTCTTCGGTTGCCTTGATTTCCTCCTCCGTCATTGGACGGCCAAAGGAAAAGTCAAAGCGAAGTCTTTCGGGAGTAATGTTGCTGCCCTTTTGGTTGACCTCGTCGCCCAAAACCTTTTTCAAAGCTGCTTGCAACAGGTGAGTTGCCGTGTGCAAGCGAGTTGTTGCCTCGCCTGTATCTGCCAAACCGCTTTTGAAGGTGGCTTGTTGCTTGCTTTTTTCCTGATGCTCACGGAAGGCTTGTTGGAAGCCCTCTTCGTCAACTGTGTAGCCTTGCTCTGCTGCAAGCTCGACGGTAAGCTCCAATGGGAAGCCAAAGGTGTCGTACAAACGGAAGGCCTGCTTGCCTGCAATTGCAGTTTCGGCAACATAGTGTGGATCCTTTTGCGACATAAATTGGTTTTTGCGTGCAATGCCTGCAATGCACTTGTCAAACTCCTTCATGCCTTGGTTTAGCGCTGCTTCAAACTTGGCAATTTCCTTTTGGATTTCTGCCAAGACGTAGTCCTTCTTTTCTACCAACAATGGGTATGCTTCGTCATAGACTTGCTCAATGAATACCTTGGATACGTCCAGCAAGGTTGCGCTGTCGATTGCAAGGTTGCGGCAGTAACGAATTGCACGACGCAGCAAACGACGCAAAATGTAGCCTGCGCCTACGTTGCTTGGTACAATGCCGTTGACGTCGCCAATAAGCATTGTGGAGGTGCGAATGTGGTCGGCAACAATACGCATTGCCTTGCGTGCATCAGCATCGTCGTCGTAGCTTTTGCCCGAAACCTGTTGCAGCAATTGAATTGCAGGCCAAAATAGGTCGGTTTTGTAACCATCGTTGATGCCGTTTAGGAATGCCAGCAAGCGATCCAAGCCGAAGCCCGTATCTACGTTTTTGTTAGCCAAAGGCTCGTAGCCCGTTGCCGTCTTTTTGTATTGCATGTACACGTCGTTGCCAATTTCTACGTATCTACCACAATCGCAGTTGACGTCGCAATTTGGGCCGCATGGCGTGTCGTGACGTGGGTAGAACCACTCGTTATCCGGTCCACATGGCGTCCCTGTGGTGCCTTCTAACTCCCACCAGTTGTCCTTTTTGCCAAGATAATAGATGTTTTGTGGCAAAACGCCAACCTTTTGGAGTAGCGCAGCCGTTTCATCATCTCTTGGCGCACTTTCGTTGCCCTCAAACACGGTGGAGCAAATTTTGTCCTTTTCCAAGCCGAAAACTTGCGTCAAAAGCTCAAACGACCACTTGGTTTTTTCCTCCTTGAAGTAGTCGCCAAGGCTCCAGTTGCCCATCATTTCGAAAAATGTAAAGTGGGATGAATCGCCGACAGACTCGATGTCTACCGTGCGCACGCAGCCTTGAACGTTGCAAAGGCGTGTGCCTTGTGGGTGTTTTTCGCCCAATAGATATGGCATAAGTGGTTGCATACCTGCCACGTTGAACATTACGCCCGTTGTGCCATCGCCAATTAGTGAAACTGCGCCAATGTTGACGTGTCCACGATCCTGATAAAACTTGATCCAACTGTTTCTGAGTTGCTT
>JAFVXX010000035.1 GCA_017500905.1 Clostridia bacterium | reverse complement strand
GGTTGATTGCGTCAACGCCAAGCACTACGCAGTCGTTAAGTGCAGCAAGAATATCCTCTGTTTGAGCGCCCTCTTCGTAGTTGGAGAACACCTTAAAGATTGCAAGCTGTGCGTTGGTTGCAACACCCGTGATTTTGTCGTCCTTACCGCCAATGATACCAGCAACGTGCGTACCGTGGTTTTCCTTTGGGTAGACGTCGGGATCGTTGTCAGCGTAGTCGTATGCAAAAGGAATCTTGTCCGAGTAGTACAAATCGTCTGCCGTCAGTACGTCTCCCTCCTCGGTAGATCTTTTTGTTGCTTCAAAGCTTGTAAGCAGGCTGGCAACTCTGTCCTTTTCCAATGCGAGCTTGCCTGTTGGTTGTTGCTGGAAGGCCGTATGGGTAGCATCCAAGCCTGTATCAAGCACTGCAATTACCGTACCCGTGCCGTCGTATGCAACGTCGCTGCTGTCGTAAATACCGGTGTAGTACACGTCAACCAGGTTTTGCGTTACGTCATCCTTGGTGGAATCAGTCATCTTGGGTGCGTTGTACTTTTCGGACAAAATTACCGATTGTACTTGCTTGTCTGCCTCCAGCAATCCTACGTCGCCGTACTTAAGCTGAACTGCAAAGCCGTTTAGCAACGTTGTGTAACGGTGACTTACAGCCTTGATAACCTTGTCGTACTTAGCCAAAAATTGATTTTGGTACGCTGTAAGCTCCTTGACTTGCTCTTGTGCTTGGTAGGTAGCAAAGTACTGAGTGTAATCGCTTGCATTGTACTGCAATGCGCTGTCTAACACACTCTTTTTGTTGAGCGAAACTACCGCCCAAACCAGCTCGTCGTCGGCATAAGCACCATTTTGAGCCTCGTCATTGACAAGCAGGTGCTGATCCATCACCGAATTGGCAACGTTTGTAGTGTTTGTTACTTCAATTTTTGCCGAGATTGCGCCGGACTTTTGGCCGGCGTTTACTACGCCTACCAGGTTGGTAAGCGCAAGCACTGCGACAAGCGTCAAAGTAAAAATTTGTGCAATACGTTTTTTAGTGAATTTCAATTGAGTTTTCCCCTGTTGTAGTATTCCGACAATCTGCACGATTGGGCGTGCAAGCTGTCGGTATGTGAGCAGCTGCGACACCAAATCCTCATCGCACTCCGCTCGGTTTTCTCGTTTCTGTACCTATCTTTCTACGAAAGATACTTTTCAATTCGTAAAAAGGCGTGAGTATACTATATCACTTGTGATGGCTTTTTGTCAAGAAAATAGCCCCCACATAGCCAATTTTTTTGCTTTAATTTAATAAATTAGCACAATTTTTGCCCAAACCTTACGCTATTGCGAAAGAAAGTCGCCGTTGTTCGCTTTTACAAGATTGGCTCTACAGTCTTTTATGTAATAAAAAACCAGCCTTTGAAGACGGCTTTTTGACAAGCAGCAGCTCGACAGCCGAACCTTTTGCACGCTTCAAGCGGCACTTAAAAAAGTCCTTTTTTGCAGCCGTTTTCTTGCGCACTGTTTCATTGCAAATTTACTGCCGTTTTTGTGCAAAAATACGGTCAAATCGGCAAATTTTACAACAAAGACTTGCCCTTGACGACAGGTGCAATTCTTGTGGCACAAGCATTGCAAATTTGAAGCAATTTGTGGCTAAATTGGCACCGTTTTTTCCATTTGTGACACAAAAAAAAGGGACGGTCGAGCCGTCCCAAAAATTACAAAAAAAACAATTGTCAATCAGCCGTTTAGACCACGGGATTGACGCTCCATATCTTCCACAACAATGTCGTAAATTTCGCCCAAGGTTGCACAATATTGCAGTACAAGCCACGGCTCGTTGGTGTGAAAGTGAATTTTGATGGTTTCCTCATCACCGACAGCAAGCAGGCAGTCACCCTTAAGCTGCGTGTTGAAGTATTCCTTGATTTGCTCCTCACTTAAATTGTCGCCATCAATAAGCAATTGCACGTCGTATTTGAACTCTAACATAATCAGCCTCCTTTGTATATTGTATTGCACAACTTGCCAAAATTGTACATATTTGGTGCTTTGTACATATTACACCAAATTTGCACTTTTGTCAACACAAAAATTGCTACACCCCACCCTGTATTTGCTTTTGATAGGGAGCGTAGGCGTTTTTCTGCACTAAAATCGACCTACGTCCCCCGTCCAATGCCTAAGCAACACAGCAGCTGCACAACAAAAAAAAAGCGAGCAATCTTGTGATTACTCGCCTACTTTTTTGCTTGTAAAGCCAATTTTACTCAGCCGACAAAGCCACCGGGCGTTGCTTTGCAACAAAAATTACGCCTACTGTGCCCGGTCCGCAATGGGTACCAATTACAGGGCCAATCGGTTGGCGCACAATGTTGACGTTGGGGTACGCTTGCTTGATGGCGCTTGCCAGACTGTCGCCATCCTGTGGGCAGTTGGCATCGACAACGTAAACGTTGTGGTCAAAGCCGTCAAGCTCGTCAATTACACGCTCTGCAAGGAAGGACAATGCCTTCTTTTTGCCGGAAATCTTTTTGAAAACCTCCAACCCACCTGTTGCACTTACGGTAAGCACGGGCTTGAGGGAAAGCAACGTGCCTGCAAAGGCTGCTGCTGCCGAGAGTCTGCCGCCACGCTTGAGATGCATAAGGTCGTCTACAACAAAGTACATTGCCGATTTGTTGGTAAACTTCTGCAAAAATGCCACAACCTCCTCATCGCTTGCACCACCGTTTTTAAGCAATGCCGCCTGCTCTACTTGGATGCCTGCACCCAACGAAATACTGTTGGTATTAAACACCGTGCACTTGCGTTCGGGGTAGATTTCCTTAAGCTCAGCCAAAGCAAGGTTGAGATGGTTGAAGGTGCCACTCATAGTATGCGAAAAGCTGACGTACAGCACGTCTTGACCTGCTTCAAAGTACTTGGTAAAAATTTCCTTGTAATTTTCGGGGTTGAGTGCCGATGTGATGGGTGTTTTGCCTTGGCGTACGCTGTCGTAAAAAAACTTGAAGTCGGTCGCTTCGCCTAAGTCGTAAAAATACTCTTGATCGTCAAGGGTGTAAGGCATGCTGATAAAATCTACGCCCAACTCCTTAAGTCTGGTGTACCACAACTCGCAGTTGGAGTCACAAAGTAAAACGCTCATAAGGTCTCTCCTCATATATTTTTTTACATTATATCACACACCAACGCCTTTCTACAATAGTTTTTTATCAACTTTTTGGCCAAAACATTTAACTGTTGTTTACTATTTGCTCTTTTTTTGCCCTTTTTTAACAATTTGGTCCACAATATTTGCATTTGTCAAAATATAGGTGTATAATATAAGCGCACACTTCGAGGTGTAGCGCAGTTTGGTAGCGCGCTTGCTTCGGGAGCAAGAAGTCGCAAGTTCAAATCTTGTCACCTCGACCACTATCGTAGACCTGCACCTTGGTCAAAAAGAAAACAAGCACCCAACAACAGGGTGCTTTTTTCTTTTCTTCTGTTGTGCTGTCTACTAATTTGTTGTTGTGTTAGATAATGAAATGATGTGACGCTCGCTAAACCTCGCTATTCCGTCACTTCGTTCCTTACAAATCTTGTCACCTCGACCACTATCGTAGATCTGCACCTTGGTCAAAAAGAAAACAAGCATCCAACAACAGGGTGCTTTTTTCTTTTCTTCTGTTGTGCTGTCTACTAATTTGTTGTTGTGTTAGATAATGAAATGATGTGACG
>JAFVXX010000034.1 GCA_017500905.1 Clostridia bacterium | reverse complement strand
CACGGTGTGACCTTCCGTACCCTCAATTACCTTGAAAATTTCTACCTCTTTGCCTGTGTTTGAATCAATGTACACAAAGTACTGATTGTCGCAAAACGTGCCTTCAATTTCCCAACACGCATACTCGGTTCCTTGCTTGTTTACTATTGCCTTGCGCACGTTGACAACCTTGATTCCATCAACGCCTTTTTCCGCCTGCTGACTTGTAACCTTGCCAAAATCCACCTGATGGTTTTGATGATTTGTCAAATATGCCCTTGTTTCGGCACCAACCACCAATCCGTTGCAGCTGACGGCAACCTTTACTAAATCGCTGTAAATAATTGCGTTATTTACAATTGGCGCAAGATTGACGTAAATTACGTCGTCGGACAAGGCACTTACCCAAATTGCCTCAACGTCAAAGCCGTTTGCCTTGCAAAACTTTTGCGCAACCGCAATTGCTTGTTTGCTGTCTATATTATATTTGCACGGCTGATTGGGCACAAATTCGTACTCGGCCAACCTGCCGTCACAAGCCAGCGTAACCCTGCCACTTCCGTTGGGTGTTTTTATATCGTAAACGTAGGTGACTCCGTTGTCGTTGATTTGCCCTACAAAATCCACCTGTGTGGCACCAAGCTGCTTTGCTACAATCTCCTTACCCTTGGACGTAGAAATTGCTTGCTTACAAGGCAATACCGCTTGCTTGGCAGCGTCGGAATACGGGCCATCATATATAAGCTTTTCGTATTCAAACACCTTGCTGTCAATTGTGTCAACAAAACTGCCAAGTGCGCCACTTCCATCGACAAACAGCTTGTCTACCAGCATTGCACTTTGCTGCTTGTCAACAAACTCCTTTATGCTGCAATACAAGCCACTACAGGTAGCATCTAAGCTTACCAAGGTTGCTTTGTCTTTTGCAGTCAGCTTGTCGCCCTGCTGCAGCCTTTTGATTAGGCTTACTGCATAATCGCCCGTTTGGTTTGCAAAGGTTTCGATCTTATCCAAGTTTTCACTTGCACTAAGAGGCAAATGCGCCACGCTTGCGCTTAGGTTGTTTGCTTGACACACTACGTTTAGCAGCCTTTCGGTTTGCATTGCCGAGTCGTTTGATAATGCCGTTTTGCCCAAATCGGCATCCATGTTTTTGAGGCTATCCTCGATGGTATACAATGTTTGCCTGTAACCGTTTTCCACACGGCGCTTGTATACGTTGTCGTCTTTTATTACGTTGGATTTGATTTTGTCAAGCTTTGCTTGGCCACTTACACCAAAATAGACGGCTGTGGCAATTGCCAGCACGGATATTGTTACAAAAAATGCCAGCCAAAAGTTTCGTTCCTTAAAATTGCTTACCATAACCCCTCCTACGAACAAAATACGTGCTTGCCAATGGTTACGATTACCGGTCTTGATCGTATCCATTTGTTTGTTGCTGTTTTGGGATTGTAGTAGTAGATTGCGCCACCACTTGGATCCCAGCCGTTCAGAGCGTCCTGTGCAGCACGGGTACATTCGTCATTGGTGCCAAGATTTATTTGGCCGTCATCCACACAGGTGAATGCTCCCGGCTGATAGATTACGCCTGCAATGCTGTTTGGAAAGCTTTTGTGCTCTACTCGGTTGAGAATTACAGCAGCAACAGCCACCTTTCCCGAGTAGCTTTCGCCCCTTGCCTCGCCGTAAATACAGCAGGAAAGAAGGTACAAGTCGCTGTTGGACAGCCCACCTGTGTTGGTGGACGTGGAGCTTGACGACAAGCTGATGCCCATTGCTGCAGCCGTTTTTTTGCCTACTATGCCATCGGCTGTAAGTCCGTTACGACGTTGAAAATACTGCACGGCACTTTTTGTTTGCTTGCCGTAAATCCCGTCCACAGAGCCCTTGTAGTAGCCCCAATTTTTAAGCTTCGTCTGAACCTTTTTGACAATTTCGCCCTTGCTGCCTTGCTTAAGCACTGCACCCTTTGCCGTTGTACTGCCCATACAGACAATGGTTGCCATTACCACAAGCATCAGCGCCAAAGTAAGGCAAATTGCCCTTGACTTTGTTGATACCAAATTGAAAAACCTCCCTTTACTATTTTTTAGTTAGTATAGGTAAGTTTTGCGTAATTATTCTAACGGCTGTTTTTCCAATTTTTGATGATTTCCAGTATTTTCCACCTAAAAACAACATTGCCATCATTTTGGCTTTGACTGGGCACAAAGCACAACGGTGGATAAACTACGCACCACCAGTTGTCACCCTGTCCACTGCCCAGATTGACTATCAAGGCGTCGTATACACCCGCTTCAAGTACAACGTCGTCATACATTCGTGTGGGAAATTGCTCGACACAAAGCAGCGCTTGACTGGCGTAATCAAAGCCGTTTTTGGCAAGCACGTTGTTTGCAACCTGCTGGATTTGCTGCAAATTGCTTGATACAGCCTGCATAGCCTGCTGCTTGGTTTCGGCGCCTGCAAGCAGGGGCGTCAGATAATCTACAACGGCTTGTTTGACGGCGTATTTGACGCTTTGGTCGGCATTTTGATTGCTGTTTGCACGAATGTGTATGCGCAAAAATTCTTGATTTGAGTCCGTCTGTTGCCTCGAAAATTGACATGCACACAGCACGAAAAGCAACAAAATAAGCAGCAAGGCAGTAAGTTTTTTCATAGTTCCTCCAAATAAAAAAGTGTACACAAATTGTGCACACTAATTGTTGATACATACCGCCTTAAATTACTTTGTTTGGCGCAAATTGTCAAATACTGACACTTACATTGGCAAAATACCCTGTGGGACCGAGCAAAACGCCACCGAGCAAAAGCCCTCCTTGGCAAAAGCTACAGCAAGGCTGCTTGCATCCTGAAGGGTGTGGCACAGCACGAAATAGGCGCTTCCACTACCTGTCATGGTTGCCTTTACGCCAAGGCGTTGACAGCAGTCGGCAAAAGGATTGGCGTAGGACGAAAGGGCGCTGCTTGCGCCTTGTAGAGCGTTGAAGCACAGGCTGTTGGCATAAGACATTTGTCCCTTTGTCAATGCCTCGACAAGCAATTGATTGTCCGTCACAAAGTCAACGGGAGCAACGTCGTACTGACTAAAAACACTTGCCGTGTCGCTGGCGTAATCAAAGGTTGTCAAGCATCCATACAAAGTGACCGGTTGCAAAAATTGCGCTTCGCTGCGGCCGGTAATTTTACCAAACCCTCCTCGTAGCATAAAATAGACGTCGCTGCCTACGCTGTCGCAAACCTGCTTGACCTTGCTGTCACAAAGGTCAACACCCAACAGCTTTGCCAAGCAATACACCGTTGCAGAGGCATCGGCAGACGAGCCGCCCAGTCCTTGCGAAAAGGGGATACCCTTGTCGATGACAATGTCGCAGCCCTTTCCACCAAATACAGCAAAAAATTGCTTTGCTGCCTTGTAGGCAACGTTGTTTTGCGGCAACACGTCTACGCACGAAACGTTTATTTGTCCATCATTGCGCAGGGTGACGCTTACCACGTCAAAAATATTGATGGACGTTGCCACCGAATCAAGCATGTGGTAGCCATCATTTACGCCCATTACGTTTAGCGACAAATTTAGCTTTGCAAAAACTTTTACTTTCATAATTACATTTTACAACAAAACGCAAAAAGTCGCAAGTACAATAGCTGCACTTGCGACGAGAATTTACAATTTGTTGTAGGCAACAATTTTGGTTGGCTCTTGCAATGGAGAGGATATTTCGGGATTGACTGCCAAAACCTCCTCTTGCGACATCCTTAGATTTTTTGCCAAATCCCACAGCGTGTCGCCCTTGTTTGCGATGGAAATTTCAATTGCATACCTGTCGTCACGCTGCAAAGCAATTTCCTCCACGTTGACAATGACGTCCACGTATGACGGCAATTGCGCTACCACGTTGAATTGCAGCTGTGCATCCACCTTTAGTTCCCCAGCAATGGCAACAGCTACACTTTTAACACAGCCATCCACCCCAACAACACAATCAGCAGCAACAAAGTCCACTTCCAAACGCTCGTCAAAAGGCATTTGAACAGGTGTTGTAACGTAGCCGTCATCACAAATTGTCAGCAAGTCAAAGCAGACCAAGCCTTGCAGATTGACTCCACCATCTGCACTTTGTACAGAGGACACCACTACGTGCTTGTTGGAGGCGCAAACAACTTCGCCTTGAATTTGCTGAGGCAAAACGGCAGATACCTTTTTGTCTACACGAGCATTGCCACAAGGCAAAACGGTGGTTAGCGCATGCCTTGCAAATGCCAAATCGCACCCTTTGTCGTAGGCATCCAAAATTACCGAAACATTCTCGACGTGCGTTTGCAAAACGTTTAGACACAGCACAATTTCGGCTGTAAACAGATCGTTTTGTTCGTCCTCGACAATATCCAGCTTGATTTTGGTGTTTTTTACGTCCACCCAAACGGCATTTTGCGCCGTTTCACTAAGCGAGGATGCAACAAACTCCTGCGAAAAATCAAACGTAAAGGTTTGGTGGCAAAGCTTTTGCGAAAAATAGGTCAACTCCACCATTGCTTTGCCTTGTACCGTTGCTACACCCTGACTTAGCGAAAAGTCGCTGACAGACACTACGCTGTCGGCAAGCAGCACTCTTTGGATAGCATGCGCTGTTTGCAGTTGCTGCTCTATTTCACCACAAACGGTGTGACAATCCACCTTGGTTGCAATCTGCTTGTCGTCACGCTTTACAAACAAATCGCCGTCAACAAACACCGTCTCTTGCTGACCAACGTATACGGTACAAGCCAACTCGAACACCACCTCTACCGTGATTACGTTACCAAACGCACTTGACTTTGTCTCCAACACGGTGACAAATGCCTGCATTTGCGCATTGGGGACGATTTCGCCCTGCACAGTGTTGGCAAAATCAG
This sequence comes from Clostridia bacterium, assembly GCA_017500905.1. Taxonomy (GTDB): domain Bacteria; phylum Bacillota; class Clostridia; order Christensenellales; family CAG-314; genus RGIG5495. Next base: position 2,762 of record JAFVXX010000034.1, on the reverse strand, counting down.
CATTACAGTTTGCACTGCAGACGTCGCCTGTTTGATCGAGATACAAAATCTTGACGTTGGTGCGTCCATTTACCACGCCCTCGCCCTGCAAGCACTCGCACGTTGTTGCAATGCTTTGTACTGAGCATGCCAAAATTTTGTCCACTTCGCCTCGCACGTTTACCCTTACCGTTTGCGAGGTTTGCATTGGTTGCAAATCCACCTTTTTTACTGCATATAGATTGTCAAATCTTGCGTTTGCCAAATTAGTCGCCCTCCAAAATGTTCTTTGTAAACATTATATTAGGAATGAAGTAAAAATATTACCGGCAAAGCTTGATTACTACCTCCCTGCAAACAACGTCTGCATACGAGCACGTAAGTCTGCCTGTAATTTCAGTGGGAATTTGCAGTTCAAACACGTTGTCGTACACCTTTGTGACCACTCCCTTGCAGTTGACAATTTTGTTGCGTCCTTTATTTAGCCTTACGCTTACCTTTTGCCCCAAAAGGGACTCGACTTGCTGCTTTGCTTGATGTAAAGTAAGTTGTTTTTTCATACAATCCTCCCATCACAAGTGTTTCCAATTTGAAGCAAAAATAAAAGACAAGCATTGTTTGCTTGTCTTTTAAATTAAAAATCATCATCTTCGTCGTCTTCGTCGTCAAAGCCTTCGTCATCAAAATCGATATCGTCAAAGTCGTCTTCGTCGTCAAAGTCTTCGTCATCAAACATTTCTTCCTCTTCCTCGTCGTCAAAGTCTGCATCCTCGCCAAAGTCTTCACCAACGTCCAAGTCATCCAAATCGTCGGGATCGTCATCCAAATAGTTGCGCCATTCGTCGTCGTTTTCCTCGTCGATTTCGTCTTGCTCGGCATTAGCCAAACAAATGTCGCACATTGTTTCGTCCATGCCAATGTAAGCAGCCTTGCACACAGGACAAAGCTTTAGCTGTTCCTCTTCGTCCATCAAGTCACCTAAAAGTGTCAATTTGGATTCCAAGCCGAGCTCGGCCTTGCACACCTCGCACATTTCTTCTTCGGAAAGAATATAGTTCAATTCACAGCGGGGACATTTTTTGTATTTTGCCATAATTTACTCCCAAAAGTATTCTTACTGATTTCTTGTTGAAATAATGTACCACTAAACAAAGTAATTGTAAACTGATTTTATGCAAATTTTTCAACATTTTTTAGATTTTTTTCTAAAAACCCTTATTTTTGCATTCCACACCAATGAGCATCGAATAAGTAATCTAAGTTGTAGTGTTTTGCAAGCTGCTCCGAAGCATAGTTACCCTTTATAATATAGCCGTACGGGACGTCTCCGTTTGCCACAATTTTTTTACAAATATCCGTCATTACAGCCAATGCGTAGCCCTTGCGTCTGTGTTGAGGCAGGGTGTACAGCATGCCAAGGCTGTTTTCGTGATGGAGCAAACACCAACAAACAGGCTCGTTATCTATATAGATTGCTGACGAAAGTCTGTTTCCCAAACACTCTCTGATATCTTGCTCGTCAGCATGATAAGGGGTACCATCGGAAATTAGTTGCCAATATCTTGCATCCATCGGCCTGAAATCCAAGCTTTGCGTTGCCGTATCGTCAAAATGCAAACCATTGTAGGCATAAAGGCTGCACAAAGTCACCCAATCAAGTTGGTAAATTGATTGCAAGTGTTGCAAAATCTCATTGGATATACCGCAAAAGGATATTTCCCCGCAAAGGGTTGCTACAACCTCGTCCACAAAGCTTGTGCTTTGAGTAACAAAACATACTGTATGATTGTTTTCCACCAACGCAACACTGCCGTTTCCATCGGTGTACAGCTTGACATTGGTACCGTTTTTGATTAGCCCAACTATGTTTAGAAAGCGTTTGTCGTGTCGGTTTTGAGTAATTAGATCGTCATTTTGTGTAATTGGTATCAACATATCAGCAAGTATACTGCAACAAATTGCATTTTGCAAGCATTTTTAAGCGATTTTTTTTAATTAAAGCAAAAAAAAGGTCGCACATGCGACCTTTTAGAAACATTGTTACTTTGCGCCAATCAGTTGAAGCACACCATCGACAATAAAAATGACGCCAACGACAATGAAGAACCAATCAAACACAACCCAATGTGCAATTGCAAGCAAAACGCCCACCAAAATTGTTACGACAGGGGCAAGGAATGCAAGCAGCTTTTTGGTTTTGCTAATTGCCACAAGCTGATTAACACCATTGATTACTATCAGCACACCAAATACAATCAGTGCAATTTCTAAAATAAACCAACCTGCAATGATAATCACTGCGCCAATTACAATGTTGACAATGCCGGATTGGTTGTTTTTGTACTTTACTATGTCCAAAACACCTGCAACCACAAACAATACGCCTGCTGCAGTCATTACCCAATTGAGCACCTCTGCCTTGAAAATACACAGCAAAGCACCAACAACAACGTACAAAATTGCCATCAAAAAGTTGTTAGAAATTTTTTTAGAAGCCATAAAAGTCACACTCCTTTTTATTTAATTATACCACAAAAAATTACAAAAAATCAATAGATTATGAAAAAAAACAAATCAGACAAATAAAAAAGGCAACTCGTTTGAGTTGCCTTGTGTGTTCAAAAACTTGTAGAATAGTAAGAGAATTGCAGTCTTTGTTGCAAGCTTTTTTTGGTTGTCTTGCTCAACCTTGTTTTTTTAGTTGACACGGATTGCTCCGTGTATCGACTTGGTTTGCTGTTTCCAGCTCCCTTAAAGGAGGTGATCCAGCCGCACCTTCCGAT
>JAFVXX010000033.1 GCA_017500905.1 Clostridia bacterium | reverse complement strand
GTTGAGGCGCACAGGTGCCACAACCGTGCGTTAGGCCGTTGATGTCCTTAATTTCGTAGGTTGGCGTCCATTTGCCCTCTTGTGGAATGGGCGCCGGACCATGGTTGCAACCTTTGTTTACACACAACATTTCTTTTACTTCGTGCGAATATTGCATATTGATGCCTCCATTGTGTTTTTTATTAAAGTAATTATAGCAAATTTTTGCCAAAAAGTAAATTTATTGACTGGCCATTTGCGCAAATATTTTTTTATGCAAGCATTACAAAATTAAATAAAAAAAGAGACTTGCAAAACAAGTCTCTTTTGTAGACAAATTATTGATTGTCGTCGCCGTAGTGCTTGCGACCAGCTTCTTCTGCTTTGTCCTTTGGCTTGACAAACAACAATACTACGATACCTACTGCTGCCAAGGAAGCAATTACGATAAGTACTGTTTCCCAAACGTCAAATGCGCTCATTTCGGCATCGGGTTGAGTTGTCAAAACGTTTAGTGTCAAAGTGTTGGTGTAGCCATAGTTGTCCTTTGCGTTGTAGACAACCTTGTACAAGTACACTGCTTTGCCGTCTTCGTCCTTACCTGCAACTTCGTTTTTACCAGGAACAAGGCTGCCTGCCGTGGTTACAAAGTCTTCGTAGCCCTCGGTGATCTTGCCCGTTTCGCTGTCGTAAATTACAACGTAATCTTCGCCAACAAGCTTGGTGATTTGGTATGTGTAGGATGCGCTTGTGCCTACTGCCGTAACCGTTGGGGTTGGAATTGTGTAGGTTGTGCCAGCCTTGATACCCGTTGTTTGAACCTTAAGCTGTGTGGAAGTAAGCTCGATTTGTGGGTTGGTGCCAGGGTGCACTACTGTACGTGTGATTGCATCGCTTTGAACCGATTCGTTGCCGGCCTTATCTACGATTACGTATCTGAAGTGCCATACGCCGTAGGTGGTTGCAGAAACGTCGTTGTCTGCTTCGTCCCACTTTTCACTGGAGTGGAAGTAGGAATTTGGATTGCAGTACAAAACCTTTACTGTAAGCAACGAGGAGTTGTTTGCATCGGCTGTGTCGGTCAATGCTGTTGCTTCGCTTAGGATAGTAGCGTTTTTGAGCCACTCGGTTGGCAATGCCAAATCCTTGCTTGCAGGGATTGTTGCCTTGTACCACTCGTGGTCGTTAGCGTCGCTTGTAAGCCACTCGGTAAGCTTTGCATTGTCGATTACCGGTGCAACAGTGTCGTAGCAAACTACCTTTGTTTTGGTGTAGTTGCCATCTGCTGTTTGATTGGTAAATGCAATGTATGTGCCGGCGTTGTTTTCCTTTGTGAAGGTTGCAATGCCGTTTTCGACCTTGTTTGCCAATGCTGCAACTTCGGCACCCGTAAGTGTCTTAGCTTGCTCCTTGGTTACTACTGCAGAGTAGTACTTGGTTGCTGTTGCAGAACCACTGTTGTCTACGTAAGTAAACTCGGCATCGTTGGTGTAGTAGAAGCCATCAGTAGATGCAGTAAGCGTAATACCCTTGCTGTTTTTGAAAATGCCGGGGTTTGTGGATTGTTGAGTTGTACCTTCGGCTGCAAATACTACTGCTGAAAACGAGCAGGTTGCAACGATAAGTGCCATAATCAAACACAAGATTGATAGTTTTTTCACAATTAAGCCTCCAAAATCACCCTTTGGGTGAACGTCTATTTGAAAAGGGCATAAATTGCCCCTTATATTACATATACCGTTATATTTTACATTGAAATTTGTTTGTTGTCAACAATTTGACCGCAGATTGTTGATTTACTTTGTAAAAAGTAGGCAATTGGCAGCAAATCCGTAGACAACAACAGGTTGCCACCCTGCTGGTAGCAACCCGTAAGCGTTTAGTCTAAATTGGAGTGTTGTACCTTTTCGAACAAGGGCATGCCCTCGTCGTCGCTATCCTTGAATACGTCCAAGTACTTGTGGACGTCAAAGCGCACCCATGGCTCTCGTTGAGGAGGATAGGCTACAAACACCATGCGCTCCTTGCTGATGGGGTGATCAAAGGATAGGCTGTATGCCCACAACGCAAGGTTGTGTCCCTTAGAAAGCGCACCACCGTAGCGCACGTCGCCAAATACAGGGCAGCCAATGGCTTGAAATTGCACACGAATTTGGTGACTGCGTCCTGTGCCCAGCTCGACCTCCAAAAGGCTGACTGCATCGTGGTAGCTTTCCAGCACCTTGTACTTAAGCTCGGCACGCTTTGCGCCTGTGGTACCCACCGTTGCAACGTATACGTTGTTGGTGAGGGCGTTTTTCTTGAGGTAGTTGACAAGCTCGCCCTTTTGCTCCTTGGGGCAATTAAGCACTGTGGTTAGATACTTTTTTTGCATGACGCCATCTACAATTTGTTGCGAAAGTCGAGCAGCAGATTTGCTGTTTTTGGCAAACACCATTACACCACCCGTTGGCCTGTCCAAACGATGCACCAAGCCAAGATACACTTCGCCCGGCTTGTTGTACTTTTCCTTTATGTAGCCTTTGAGAAGCGACAGCAAATCGAGGTCGCCCGAGTTGTCGGCTTGAGATGGGATGTTTTGTGGCTTGACAACGACAAGCACGCTGTTGTCCTCGTGCAAAATCTTGACGTCATCCATTGTAAATTGTTTGCTCATTAGTCTTCTCCTATAAACAATCCACTTGCTCCACAAGGCAAAACTACGCCCTGCTCATTTGTGGGTAGGCATACCTCGTACGCCGTGCTTGTGCCCTTGCGATTGACACATTTTGTAAGTATGTTTTTGAGTACTGCAGGTTGCAATCCCGTTGTGTACGAATTGATTAGTACAAAAAGCGGCTTGTCGGTCAAAACCTCGGCACAAAGCTGTACAAAATCAGCTATGTCCTGCTCGATTTTCCAAATTTCGCCGTTTGCACCACGTCCGTAGCTGGGCGGATCCATAATGATGGCATCGTACCTTTTGCCACGCTTGATTTCCCTTTTGACAAACTTGCGACAGTCATCCACGATGTATCTTACGGGCTTGTCAGCCAGTCCACTTAGTTGAACGTTTTCCTTGGCTCTGTCTACCATGTTTTTTGCTGCGTCAACGTGGCATACGCTTGCGCCTGCAGATAGGCACGCTACCGTTGCACCACCCGTGTAGGCAAACAAGTTTAGTACGCTGATGGGACGATTTGCCGACTTGATTAGGTCAATCATTATTTCCCAGTTGGCTGCTTGCTCGGGAAAAAGCCCGGTGTGCTTGAAGCCCATTGGCTTGATTGCAAAGGTTAGGTTGCGCCAGGATACAGTCCACTCCTCGGGAAACCTTTTGTAGTACTCCCAGTGGCCGCCACCAGTTTCGCTTCGGTGATAGTGAGCATCCACCTTTGCCAAGCTTTTGAGCGGCTTGTCGGCGTGCCAAATTACCTGAGGGTCGGGACGTAGCAGCACTACGTCCTTCCAGCGCTCAAGCTTTTCGCCATCACCTGTGGCAAGTATGGTGTAATCTTTCCATTCGTTGTTGATTTTCATAGTTTAGTTTGCTTTGGATAGGTACAACGTCAGCTTGTAGCCGTTGACGTCCCATTGTTTGCTGTAGGTGCCACAATCGCCTTGCTCGACAACGCTTGCAAGTGTGTCTTGTGCAATTTGAGTTGCGTATTTTTGCATTACGTTGGCAAGCTGTGCGTCTGCTTGGTATCTAACTACGATACGGTCGGTGACGACAAAGTCGCTTTCCTTACGCATTGTTTGAATTTTGGATACGATTTCTCTTTCCAAGCCCTCTTCGACAAGCTCGTCGGTGAGCGTTGTTTCCAGAGCAACGGTGTACACTTTGTCGGCAACAATGGAGTAGCCCTCCTTGTTTTGAGAGGTGATTAGCAAATCCTCCAGGCCAAGCTCTACCAATGTGTCTGCCACTTGGAAGGTGTACTTGTTTCCTGCGTTGACGGTTTCTACCACTTGCGTTGCCTTGTTGCCAAGGTTTGCCAAATGGTTGCGAATTTGTCCCAAAATTTTGCCGTACTTTGGTCCAAGTGTACGAAGTTGAGGCTTGATTTCGTAGCTTGCAAATGCACTTGCGTCAGTGATTGCTTCTAGTTCCTTGACGTTTAGCTCTTCGCAAATTACGCTCTTTGCTTCGTCGTCAAGTTTGTTTGCACCAGCTACGTAAAGCTTTGCCAAAGGTTGACGGTTTTTGATATTTACGGCGTTTCTTGCACTACGTCCAAGCACTACTACCGACAAGGTTTGTTGCATTACTTGGTTAAGCTCTTCGTCGATTGCGGCCTCGTCTGCAACAGGGAAGCTGCAAAGATGTACAGACATTGGTGCATCAGCAAAGAAATTTGGCACGAGGTTTTGGTAAATGCTTTCGCTGATAAATGGTACGAAAGGCGCTGTAAGCTTGGTTAGTGTGACAAGCACGTGATACAAGGTGCAATATGCAGCCTTTTTGTCATCCGTCCACTCGCTGCCCCAATATCTTTCACGGCAACGACGTACGTACCAGTTGCTTAGCACGTCTACAAATGCCTCCAATGCACGTGCGCTTTCGGTGATTTCGTAGTTTTCTAATCCTTCGTCCACCGTTTTGATCAGCTTGTTTAGCTCGGACAAAATCCATTTGTCCATAAGCGTCAAGCTGCAATCGGCAAGATTGTGCTCTGCAGGGTTGAACTTGTCAATGTCGGCATACAGCACGAAAAATGCGTAGGTGTTCCACAACGTGCCAAGGAAACGACGTTGAGTTTCCGAAACGGCCTCGTCGTAGTAGCGACTTGGTAGCCATGGAGCACTTGCAGAGTAGAAGTACCAACGTACTGCATCTGCGCCTTGCTTGTTGAAGCTGTCCCATGGGTTGACAACGTTGCCCTTGTGCTTGCTCATCTTTACGCCGTGCTCGTCGCCAACCAAGCCCAAAACAATGCAGTTTTTGAAGGGCGCAGTGTCAAACAACAGGGTGGAAATTGCAATTAGCGTGTAAAACCAACCACGTGTTTGGTCAACGGCTTCGCTGATGAAATCGGCAGGGAAGTTTTGCTCAAATAGTTCCTTGTTTTCAAATGGGTAGTGAAGCTGTGCGTAAGGCATGCTGCCGCTGTCAAACCAGCAGTCAATTACCTCGGGCTCACGGACCATTGTGCCACCACAATCACAGCCCCAGGTTACTTCGTCAATAAACGGACGGTGAAGCTCGATGTTTTCGTCACAACCGGACAAGCTTGACAGCTCCTTACGGCTGCCTACAACGTGCACCTTGCCGCACTTGTTGCATACCCATACAGGCAGTGGCGTGCCCCAATATCTGTCACGGGAAATACCCCAGTCGATGACGTTTTCCAAAAAGTTGCCCATACGGCCACTACCAATTGTTGGTGGAATCCAGTTGATAGAGTTGTTTACCTCTACAAGTCTATCCTTTACGGCAGTCATCTTGACAAACCAGGATTTGCGTGCGTAGTAGATTAGTGGAGTGTCACAACGCCAGCAATGTGGGTAGCTGTGGACAAACATAAGCTCCTTAAACAACAATCCACGTGTTTTTAGGTCGATGATGATGTTTTTGTCGGCTGTTTTGCAGAAAATGCCCGTCAACTCGCCACAGCCCTCGACAAATTTGCCGTCTGTGCCAACAAGCTGAATTAGTGGCAAATTGTACTTGCGACCAACCTCGGCGTCGTCGTTACCAAATGCAGGCGCAATGTGTACAATGCCCGTACCATCAGTCAAGGTTACGTACTCGGCGTTGGTTACGTAGTAGGCATCTTGCACCACCTTTGCAAAGGTGTAAAGCGGCTTGTAGTGTACGCCAACAAATGCGCTGCCCTTTTGCACGTCTACAACCTCGTAGGTGCCTTCTTCGAAGTGCTTGGAAATCAGCTCCTTTGCCAAGATGTAGAAGTTGTCTTCAAACTTGACAGTTGCATAGTCGTAGTCGGCATTCATACAAAGCGCTACGTTGCTTGGCAACGTCCAAGGAGTTGTTGTCCATGCCAAAAAGTAGGTGTTAGGCTTGCCTACTACCTCAAACTTGGCAACAACGCTCTTTTCCTTGACGTCCTTGTAGCCTTGCGCTACTTCGTGAGAAGACAAAGCCGTTCCACAGCGTGGGCAGTAGGGAACAATCTTGAAGCCCTTGTACAAAAGCCCCTTGTCAAAAATGGACTTAAGCGCCCACCACTCCGACTCAATGTAGTTGTTGTCGTAGGTAACGTAAGGATTTTCCATATCCACCCAATAGGCAACACGGTCGGACAACTCCTCCCACTCCTTTTTGTACTTCCAGACACTTTCCTTACACTTTGTGATGAAAGGCTCGATTCCGTACTCCTCAATTTGCTTTTTGCCGTCAATACCCAAAAGCTTTTCGACTTCCAGCTCGACGGGCAAGCCGTGGGTATCCCAACCGGCCTTACGCAAAACCTTTTTGCCCTTCATGATGCGATGGCGTGGAATCAAATCCTTGATGGAGCGTGTCAAAACGTGTCCAATGTGTGGCTTGCCGTTTGCCGTTGGTGGGCCGTCGTAAAAAGTAAAGCTGCCCTCGCCCAAGGCAGTTGTTTGCTCAAAAACCTTGTTTTCCTTCCAAAACCTTAGCACTTCTTGCTCTCTTTGCACAAAGTTGAGGTCGGTAGAAACCTTTTTGTAACCAGACATAATTTCCTCCTAAATAAAAAAGCCGTTGTTTGAAAAACAACGACTTGTAAAAAGCGTTTACCATTTCAAACAAAATACGTCAAAGGCTGCCCTTTGAGATATCCGTCGCCTGTAACGGTGCGAATCCGTACAAACTTACTGAGTGCAAAGCACCGTTGGGCTTGTCTGCTTGCAAGGTGATGGCATCGTAGGGCGTAATCGGTTGCTCTCAGCGTTAACGCAACTTCTCTGTAAATCCGTATCCTGCGTGTCGTGTCCTTACTGTAACGCAT
>JAFVXX010000032.1 GCA_017500905.1 Clostridia bacterium | reverse complement strand
CTTCTTTTGGACGAGTGTCATCGCTGGAACAAGGCGCAGTCCGACTCCATGCTGCCCGCCATCGAAAAGGGCATAATCACCTTCATCGGCTCCACAACGGAAAACCCCTACGTGTCGATGACACGAGCAATTGTTTCCCGCTGCAGAGTGTTTGAGTTTAAGCCGCTTACTGCCGCCGACGTAGCAAAAGGGCTACGACTGGCACTTGCCAAGGACAAGGTGCTTGTTGCAATGCAGGTAGAGGCAACCGACCAAGCCATCTCCTACATTGCAGACGTAGCAGCAGGCGATATGCGCACAGCCTACAATGCGTTGGAGCTTGCCGTGCTTACCACTCAACCCAACGACAAGGGCAAGGTGGTGGTAGACAAGCTTACTGCTTCGCAGTCCATGCAAAAAAAGGCGCTTAGTGTCGACACGCAAATGTACTACGACATGCTGTCAGCCTTCATCAAAAGCATGCGTGGCAGCGATGCAAACGGTGCAATGTTTTGGTTTGAAAGGCTAATCGAGGCAGGCGTAGACCCAATGCTGCTTGCAAGGCGCATCGTGGTGCACTCCTCCGAGGACGTAGGCCTTGCCGACCCAATGGCTTTGGTGGTGGCAACAAGTGCACTTACGGCATTGCAAAGCATTGGCTTGCCCGAGGGACGCATCCCTCTTACGCAGGCAATATTGTACATATGCAATGCGCCCAAGTCCAACAGCGTGGTAGAGGCGTTGTACAGTGCCGAGGAGGATGCGCAAAGCAATCCATCCCTGCAGGTGCCATCCTATCTGTGCGATCGCAACTACCCCAAGGATACCGAAACGGTTGATCAAATCCCCTACAAGTATCCGCACAACTACGGTGGATGGGTAGAGCAGCAGTACTTGCCAACCGAGCTAAAGGACAAGCAGTACTACAGGCCCACAGGCAACGGTCAGGATACGGGCTGCCGTCAAAAAAAGAAGTAAAATTTCATCACAACAGGAGTAAATCATATGAAAAACGTAATGGACGTACTTAAGGAACGTGGATATATCAAGCAAACCATCTACGGCGACGAGCTGTACGAGCTTTTGGGCAATCAAAGCGTAACCTTTTACACGGGCTACGATCCCACAGCCGACAGCCTTCACGTAGGACACTTCGTAACGCTTATGGCAATGGCTCACATGCAAAGGGCAGGGCACCGTCCGGTAGTGCTAATTGGTGGTGGCACAGCCATGGTAGGCGACCCAACGGGACGCACCGACATGCGTAGCATGATGACAAAGGAAACAATCCAACACAACGTTGATTGCTTCCGTACACAAATTTCTCGCTTCATCGACGTAGACAAGGCAATTTTTGAAAACAACGCCGATTGGCTTTGCGACCTCAACTACGTTGATTTTCTAAGAGAAATCGGCACTTGCTTTTCAGTAAACAAAATGCTTACTGCCGAGTGCTTTAAGCAACGCTTGGAAAAGGGACTAAGCTTTTTGGAATTCAACTACATGCTTATGCAAGCATACGACTTTTTGGTGCTCAATCGCAAGTACGGCTGCTGCCTGCAGCTGGGTGGCGACGACCAATGGAGCAACATGATTGCAGGCGTCGACCTCATCAGACGCAAGGAGTCCAAGCCTGCATATTCGGCAACCTTTGCTCTTTTGACCACCAGCGAAGGCAAAAAGATGGGCAAAACTGCAAAGGGCGCAGTTTGGCTTGATGCCGGCAAAACAAGTCCGTTTGATTTCTTCCAATATTGGCGAAACGTCGAGGACGACAGGGTAGAAACCTGCATGAAGCTACTAACCTTCATGGATTTGGAGGAAATTGCTGAGCTTACCAAGTACCAAGACCAACGCATGAATGCAGCCAAGGAACGCCTTGCTTACGAAGTAACGGCAATTGTACACGGCAAGCAAACGGCAGACCAAGTGCTGCAACAAGTAAGGGCATCCTTCAGCCAAGACGTCGGAAATATGCCAACGGTCGAGGTGGAGGCAACTGCCGGCGTAATTGATTTGCTGGTTGCAACCAATCAATGCAAAAGCCGTGGCGAAGCACGCCGACTCATCGAGGGTGGTGGTGTTTCCATCAACGATCGCAAAATCGTCAAGTTTGACGACACCTTGACGGCAGACGAGCTTTCTAAGGGCGAAATTGTACTGCACAAGGGCAAAAAAGTACACCTAAGGGTAATTTTCAAGTAATGAAAGAGTATTCGACGCTTGACAAACAAATATTCGTAGCCGAAAACGTGATTGAAAAGTCACGCTTTTTGGCATACGTAAAGGGTATCGACAGCGTCGAGGAGGCAGTGGACTTTGTTGCACAAATCAAAAAGAAGCATTTTGACGCAACACACAACTGCTATGGCTACGTTTTTGACGACAAAGCCAAGTTTAGCGACGACGGCGAGCCTCAAGGCACGGCAGGTATGCCCATTTACGAGTGCATCAAAAACTGCAAGCTCAACCGAGTAGTAGTTGTTGTCACCAGGTACTTTGGAGGCATCAAGCTGGGTGCAGGAGGTCTTGTGCGTGCATACAACGGCACGGCAAGTCTTGGGCTAAACGGAGCAAAGCGCATTGAAATGCGTCATTGCACAACGGTAGACGTCACGGTGGACTACAGCCTTTTGAAGCTTGCACAGCGCACTGCAGCCGACAAATGCATTGTCAAAAGCGTCGTCTACGACACCAACGTTTGCTTGCAATGCTTGGT
>JAFVXX010000031.1 GCA_017500905.1 Clostridia bacterium | reverse complement strand
TTTGTAAATGTCATTACTGCGAAATTGAAAAAATTAGCAATTTGAATTTTCTCCGAATTTGGCAGTTTTTCAAAATCAGCTAAATTCAACCAATCGCTTTGCCTGGTGCAAGTTTCTATCTCCAAAACTTTTTCGATTGCTTTTATTGTCTCAATACGGGGATTTGTAGTTTTTCCTCTAAAAATATCATTTAATGTACGAATAGGAATACCCGTTTGTTGCGAAAGCATTACCTGCGTAATACCCCTTTCTTTCATTATTTGCTTATACGCTTGGATTTCTTTTGTCATAATTCATCCCTTTCACACTTTTATTATTTATTCGCTCTGGTAAAGTAATCCATAATTACGGCGTCACGCTCGGCTTCGGTGCGGAAAAAGTACAATTCGCCTGTCTTTAGCGACGGCCAGCAGTCGCTGTACTCGCCCTTTAAATACACCTTTTTGCCCTCGATTACGATGTTGAGCTTGTGTATGCCGTGACGGTAGTTTTCGGCCTCGGCAAGCTGTACGGGGGTGTCAAACGCCGTGTTGCAGCAGGGACACTTGTCCACCGTAACCATTGGTGTGCCACGTGTCTTTGCCTCGTAGATTTCAATCAAATCAAAGTCGTTGTCGTCGCTTAGCTTGGTTGCCTTGGTGTACCAATGAGTGCTGTTTTGCTCGCCCAAAACAAGGCCGCCATCCTTGAAGTAGCAGCGTTGGTTGTTGCCCACAAAGGTAAAGTCGCTGTACTCACGGGAAACGGTTGTTGTGCCCACCGACAAGCGATTTAGGCTGTAATCCACGTTGCCCATGTAGTGTGGAACGTGTACGTGGTACCACTTACCCGATATATCCAGCTTTTTGTTTTTACAAATGGTAATTTTGTCGTAGATTTTACGCACAATCCACGCCAAAAGCTTGTACAAAAAGGGTGCAAACACAATGGTGATGATGACGTACCATGTTTTGCCTATTACCTGTTGCATCCAAGGGTAGACAAACTCGGCAAGCAGCTTTTCGATGATGTAAAACACGGTAAACGCCAAGCCGTGCACGGCAGCAACGGCCTTGGCTGTGTGGTTGGTAAGCTTTCTCATAAGTTTTCTCCTTGAGTAACCAGCGCCAACAACTCCTCGTAGATGGTGGGCGCTGCGCAAAGTATGGTTGTGGTTGAGTCAAGGGGCAATGCAGTGCCCTTCCACGTGGAGGAAACCCCTCCTGCCTCGTGCAAAACAAGCATTGCTGCGGCAAAGTCCCAAGGCTTGATTACCCTTTCAAAGTAGCCGTCAATGCGACCTGCAGCCAAGTAGCATATGGAAAGTGCCGTACAGCAAATCCTGCGCAAATCCAAGCAATGCTCAAAGACACGGCGTGCCTTGTCAAAGTTTTGCTGTGCTTGCTCCTTGTAGGAGGAGCCTGCGCCAAACTCTACCAAGCTGTGTGCCAAATCCCTGTTTGCCACCCTAAGAGGACTTTGCTTGTAGTTTTTGACGCCAATTTCAAGCAACGGGCCCACCCCAACGCTTGCGTCGTACACGTACGAGCCTCCACCACGCACGGCAACAAACATCTCGCCGCTAAATGGGTTGTACACCACGCCAAACTGCACCTCTCCATCCTTTGCGTATGCCAGCGAGATTGCGCTTTGTCGGTAGTCGTATATCAAATTGGTTGTGCCGTCAACAGGGTCCAAAATGAAGCACTCGCTTGTGAGGACGTGGCTTTCCTCCTCCTCGGTGACAAAGCCCACCCAAGGAAACTCCTTTGCCAAGCTTTCCTTCAAAAAGTTGCTTACGTTAGTATCCACCTGCGTGACAAAGTCGTAGGCGTTTTTTTCCTTTACGTCAAGGCCGTCTACCTTTACAAGCTTGCCTGCTTGCCACACAAGGCTTACAATTTTGTCAAAATCCATAGTGCAAAGCTTCCCCTTTGTAATTATGAAACAATTATAGCACACTTTTTTGCCTTTGGCAATAATTAGTTTGCAAATCAAAAGCATTGACAAATTTGCCGTTTTGTGCCACAATTGTGTAAACTACAGCAAGGAGATTTTGTTATGCACAGCTGCCTTACCTACTTTTACGTCGACGTTTCCCAATCCACAAACTTCAATTTGCAGCAATTTTGCACAGCCCTGTCGCTGACAGAGGATGACTACCTCGTCTGCGGCAACAGCAATCTTCGCATTGGCGTCAACAGCAGCTACGACGTTGACCTCAACGTGATGGCTCGTGCAACGTTGGCTTGCATTTGGCAGCAGCGCACCACCCTTGTAGATCTCAAAAACCACTTTGGACTGGTCTACTACCTTGTGCGTGTTCCACAAATCTACACCGATTGCGACCAGCCCAACCCATTGCTCAGCCTTGATGCCGACGTCGTTGCCTTTTTGCACGAAACAGGCACCCTGGACGACCTGGATTACTACGTCTACTGACACCACTTTTGCAATTTTGCTTTGCCAACTGCCGTTGGCCTCTAAATTTGCCTGCAAAACACTTTTTTTGTGACATATTTGAGGTTATACGGCATTTTTGTTTGCATACTGTGCATTTTGTGGTATAATAAATATACGAAATTAACAAAAGGAAGTGCTTTTTATGTCCTTTTTCAAATCTGCCATCGAGTGGTTGGCAACCACCACCGACAACGTGCCGCCCAGCTTTGGACTGCATCACCTCCTTTACGTGATGCTGTTTGTTGTAGGCACGTTTTTACTTTGCCACTTTTTTAAGGATAGCTCGGACAAAACAATGCGAAAAATATCCTTGATTGCCTGGATTTTCCTTGTTTTGTTGGAAATAGGCAACCAGCTGGTGTTTACAGCCGACGCAGGCTGGAGCTACCGATGGAATTACTTCCCCTTTCAGCTTTGCTCCACGCCACTATACGTATTGCCCTTTATAGCCTTTATGAAGAACAGCAAGCTTAGAGACGCCATGATGGCGTTTATGTCCACCTTTGCATTTTTTGGCGGACTGGTGGTGTTTATTTACCCCAACGACGTATTTTGTAATCTTGTATTTGTCAACCACAAAACAATGCTGCACCACGGCCTACAGCTGCTGATGGGTGTGTTTTACTTTGTGTATAACCGCAAAAAGGTGGATCTTAAGTACTTTGTGCGTGCAATCTGCGTGTTTGCCGTGCTGAGCGCCATTGCCATCCTCATCAACGAGATAGGCTACGCTACCATTGTCAAAAACGATCCCGATCAAACGATAAACATGTTTTACTTCAGCAGGTTTTACAAAAACCATCTGCCCATCCTTGCACCGATATCCGAGGCTGTGCATCCCTTGCTGTTTATTGCAATCTACCTCGTAGGCTTTACGGGTGTAGGACTGCTTATTCAATACATGATGATTGGAATATACAAGCTTGCAAAAAAGCTTACCCCTGCAAAAAATGACAAAGCTTAAAACAAATTTGCTACCGTTGCTAATTGCTTGCCTGTTTGTGGCTGTCGAAATTGCCCTTGGCATATACGTGCAAATTGGTGTCTATCACGTGCCCGTAGTATCCTATTGCTCGGTAGTGCTGGCGTTTGTGTTTGTGTTGTGCTGCTTTTACAAAAGCCGCTTGTGGCTGTTTACAGCCTGCGCAATGGCAACAACGCTTGCAGCTGACGTATTTTTGGTGCTGACCGAGCCCCGAAAGCAGCTGCTTGCAATGATTTTTTTCAGCTGTACACAGGTGTTTTATGCATTACGCTTGTTTGACCGACAATCCAACAAAAAAAGCAAAAGCATTCATCTGATTGTACGCATTGCTGCCTCGGCGGCTGCAGTCATTGCCACCTTTGCCGTCTTGAAGCAACAAACCAACCTGCTATCGGTAATTTCCATCATCTACTACGCCAACCTGCTGTGCAACGTTGCCTACGCCTTTGTCACAAGGGACTTTGTCTTTGCCGTGGGGCTGATATGCTTTGCCTTGTGCGACGCCTTTGTAGGCTTGTCCGTGCTGCGACAGGACTATTCGCTCAACTCGACATTGCTTCAAAGTCGCCAACTAAACCTTGGCTTTGACCCCGTGTGGGCGTTTTACGTGCCCAGCCAGACGCTTATTGCACTTTCTACCCTTGTGCACAAACGCAAAAACTAAATTTGTACAACAAACAAGCGCACTGCCAGTAATTTGGCAGTGCGCTTTGCTTTGTCCTTATTCTATTTTGCTGATTATGTCACAAGCCTACAAAGCAATCTACAACAGGCGTTGGACAACAGCAGTCAACACGTACGTTGTAAACACGGCTGCGCCCACCCAGCTGACAATCATGCCTCCTATGCTGATACCCTTGCCTACCGACGCCCTGCCGTTTGTTTGGCCATATTGCGCCACGTAGCTGCCAATCCTTGCCTTTGCCAGGTAGGAAAACACAATGCCCAGCACCGACAAAATGCCCGTCACGCCAAATGCCAGCCCCATGATTGCAAACAGCAAAATACGCCCTGCTTGCCCGTCCTGCTTGTCGTTGTCGATGGGCAAAGGATTGCCGCAGTCGGCTGCGCAAACCTCCTCTTGCACTTCACAAGAGACACGCTTGCCGCACTTGGGACAAAATGTTGCTTGGTTTGTCAGTTGATTTCCACAATACTTGCACGTCATAGCTTTTTACTTCCTTATTTTTGTGACAGCTCTACCAAAAAGGCGGCAATTTGGCTGTCGTATTTGTTGGTGTCGGTTATGCGCAGCATAGAGTGTCTGCCGTGGTCAAACCACACAAGACGCTTGTGCTTGCTTGCTGCCAAATCATACAGTCTTTGTGCGTAGTAGGGCTTGGAGTAAGCATCCTCCCTGCTGTGTAGCATAAGCAGAGGCTTATCCAGCCTTGAAATTACGTCAATGGGTCCCTTCTTCATTGAGTGACCTGTAAATTTTTTCTTCCACACGTCAATCATATGCACCAAAGCAGGCGTACGGTGACGCTCGATGAGGTGATTTTTGACCGATTCGGCAAAATTGGGGAACATTCCCTCAGCAACAAGCGCATCCACACAGGACGGGCAATCGGGATTGGTCATTGCAAGCACTCCGCCTGCTGCACCAATGCATATGCCGTGCAGCACCACCGACTTGATGCCAAAGTCGCTTTGCAGCATCTTTATCCACTGTATATCGTCCAAGCTTTCCTCAAAGCCTACAGTGTTGTACTCGCCGTCGCTTAGGCCGTGAGCACGGGGGTCGACAACCAGCACGTTGTAGCCGTTGTTGGCATAGGGGATGGCAAAGTAGTAGCCGTAGCGCAGCCCCTCGGTACGACCGGACAAAATCATGGCGCACCTGTCGTTGCCAAAGTCGTAGTACTCGCCGTACAAATTGACGCCGTCACGCACTACGTGCACGTCACGCTTGTAGTGAGCGTTGTCCCTGCCCCATTTAAGCCCTACGTCGTACATTTGCTGCGAATCGGCAGGCAAGCTGTCGGGCACGTCCCTGCTCCATTGCTCCTTGCTGCGACGCTTAAGCGTCTTGACGTACACCAAGTAGGAGGCAACAAAGTACGAGGCAATCCACAGCAGCAGCCCCGTGGCTGCCAATATGCCCACAATCCACAAAAACACGGGATGGGTAAGTATATCTTTCATAGTAATCTTCCTTAGTTGATTAGTAGCTGCACGTCAATTTGCGCTGTTGGGCAAAGCAGGCTTTTCCTCCTTGCCCATGTTTGCCAAGTGCTTTGCAAAGAAAAACGACATTGCAAAGGCAAGCATTGCACAAGTGGCAACTATGATGGGTAGCAGCTGAATTACGTCGTGGCTTTTCAACGCAACCAAAATTATGCCCGTACCTATGCCTGCCGCAACGCCCTCAAACAGGCCTTGGACGGCAAAGTACATAGAGGACACGCTGTTTCCCGACAACTCCAGCTCCCTACTTGCCAAAAACGTAGGCACGGTGTAGGTGATGGAGAAAAACGAGCCCAGCGCAAAGGAAACAAACACGCCGCCGCAAATTGCAATTGCGTACATTTGCCAAGTCTCCATGCCGGGGGCAAACAGGTAGCACAGGTACATAACCATCATGCCCAGCGCAAATATCACCAGCGAGTAGCGATAGGCGTTGGCAAAGCCGTGCTTTTTGATGACGTGGTTGTACAATATCAAGGTCAAGGGCACAGGCGCAAAGGAGGACGCCATTACGGCTGTCATGTTTAGCCCCACCGTGCTAAACAGCTCATTGATTCCACCTAAAAACAGCTGCAAGCCAATTGCCAAAACAGAGGT
>JAFVXX010000030.1 GCA_017500905.1 Clostridia bacterium | reverse complement strand
TAAGCAGCAAAAACGGAATAATCATTGTTGCCACAAGCGGCAAAAAGATTAGTGCCACCACTCGGATATTGACGCCCATGCTTACAAACACGGGCACCAATGCAAAGCCCAGACTGTAGTACACTACGTCGCAAATGGACTTGGTGTTGGAAAGGGTAACCATGTCCTTTTGCGTTTGGCACACCTCCGAAAAGGTTGCGTAGTAGGTAAGCATCGTAAGGGTGTAGCAGGTGTAAAACACGCACAGCAGCACGCCAAACCAAATTGTGTTGGCAATGGTTGCCTCTTGATTGATGGGCACCAAAAACAATCCGTATGCCACAAGCATTGGTACAATGCCCAGCAAAATGGTTGTTTTGCGACGTCCAAGCTTGCTTTTGACGTTGTCTGCAAATGCTGCCAACGGCAGGTCGATGATGCCGTCCAACGCCTTTGCCAAAAACACCAGCACTGCCCACAATCCTGCCACAACCAAATCCTTGTTGAGGTAGGTCCAGGACTCGACATGCTTGTCAAAGCCACCTACCAGCAATGCGCTGCACAAATACGAGCCCACAATGATGTTGAGCATGTTGACACCCAAGCCCGAGCATCCGTACAGGATTAGTCCCCTTTTGCTTTTGATTTTTTCCATAGTATATCTCCTCAGCCAATGCTATTCAAAGGCCAACACAACGTCACACAAGGTTTCCTCGGTGGCAAGGCAGGCAATTTCCAAATCGCCGTAGTCCTTTTGCAGATTGTCTGCAAGCATTTTGACAAACTCCTCGGCCATTTCTGCCCCGTAAAAGATGGTAAGCACGCTGCAATCCCTTTCGGCAAGCACCTTGGCAACCGTCCTTTGGGCAACCTGCATTACGCTGTCGCCCGAAGCAACTATTTCATTGTCGCACAGGGCAAAAAATTGATTGCAATCCACCCTTTGCTTGCCGTAGTAAATATCCTTTGTTGCATGGTAGATGGTTGCCTTATACAGGGCTGCCAGCGTTTTGTTGATAACCTTAACCGCCCTGTCCAAGCCATCGTCAAAATCGATTAGTCTAAGCGACAGGCAGCACTCCTCTACCGAACGGCAATTGAGCACCGTGACGTCGCCCTTTTTGTACAAGTTGCCCGCATGCACCGACGTCAGCACCGAATTGGAGCTGTTGGGAAAAACCAATATTTGCTTGGCACCCGTGTAGTCGAATGCATCGATAAAATCCTGTGCAGAGGGGGCAATTTCGCTGTTGATTACAACGTCGGCACCCATTTCAAAAAAGGTTTGCTGAAGGTAAGCATTGGGAGCGACTGCCACCACGGCAAAGTCAAACTCGCTGGGCTGGGTGTTGTACAAAAATCTTTTGGTTGCAGCCTGCTTAGACAGGTTTTGCACCGTCATGTTTTCGAT
Source organism: Clostridia bacterium (assembly GCA_017500905.1). Taxonomy (GTDB): domain Bacteria; phylum Bacillota; class Clostridia; order Christensenellales; family CAG-314; genus RGIG5495. Next base: position 9,202 of record JAFVXX010000030.1, on the reverse strand, counting down.
CTTAAGCGTCAAAAACTCGCCAAACTCCAGACAGGCATCCAATGCCTTGGCAAGAAGCTTACTGTGCACGTGCAGCTTAAGCTTGTCTTACTCGATTGTCATCACAATGGAGTCGCCACTGCTTGCAAGCTTGCCCTGCAGCCTTGCTTGGTCAAACCTCTCCACCTCTACGTTTAGCTGCAGCACGCCCTCGATGCAGTAGCCGTACGGAAAACGGCTGTGCCTGTCAAATTGCGTCAAATCGACGTTTTGTGTGGGGGTGTCTTGGTCTTCAATTACAATCTCTTCGCCCGTCAAAAAGCTGCTGACGCCCTCAAAAAAGCAAACTATGCCACTTGCACCACTGTCCACCACGCCTGCCTTTTTAAGCACGGGCAGCATGTCGGGTGTGCGCTGCAAGCATTGCTTGGCGTAGTGCAGATATTGATGCACCAAATCGTCAAAGCTGTCAAGGCTGTCCCTGACAAGCTGATCGGCAGCCTCTCTAAGCACGGTGAGCATTGTGCCCTCTACAGGCTTTAGCACGGCCTTGTAGGCGTACTTGTAGCCACTTACAAGTGCCTTTGCAAACTGGCTGCAATCGGCCGTTGGACAATCCCTGAGGCTACTTGCCACTCCCTTGAAAAATTGCGACACTATTACGCCCGAGTTACCCCTTGCACCAAACACAGCATAAGAGGCAAGCTGATTGGCAACGTCACCCAAGTGCCCGTTTGTCTTTACGGCGTCGTAGCCGTAGCGCAAGGTCATCAGCATGTTGGTGCCCGTGTCGCCATCCGGCACGGGAAACACGTTTAGGTCATTTAGTTTTTGTTTGTTTTTTGCCAAATTCCGTATGCCGCTTTGCACAAACGAAAGGTAGCAAAATCCGTCAATTGTCTTTAGCATATATTCATCCTAAATCTATTACAAATTGTCCAATGCAGCCAGCAAAGCCTGCTTTTCCGCCTCGCAGTCGTCTGTCACAGGCTCGCCCATAAAGTACACTGCCAGCATACCTGCACCAATATTGGTTGCGCATGCGCTGTATACGTCGCCTACAAAAACGCCCTTACAGGGCAATGCTTGACAAAGCTTGTCCTTCAACGCTTCGGCATACTGCTTGCGATCACTGTGCAGCACAATTAGGTACTGATTTTCCACGTCGGTTGCCATGCTTTTGACGTAAGCCACCGTTGCGTCAAGCGCCTTTTTGATGCCCTTGGCCTTGCCCAAAACGGTTACGTAGCCCTCTTGATTGCTGTCGCCCATCGGCTTGACACCCACCAAATTGCCAAAAAATGCCTTGCCCTTGGATATTCTGCCACGCCTTGCCACAACCGTAAGGTCGTCGATGGGACCCATTTGATGCGCACGGCACTTGTTTTGCTCAAGCCATTGCACCACTTGGTCAAAGGATGCGCCCTGTTGCTGCATTTGACATGCGTAGGCAACCAGCAGTCCAAACGAGCCGGACATCCTTTTGGTGTCGATGCAGGCAATTTTGCAATCAGGCCAGTCCTCCATTGCCCTTTGGGCAGCCAAGGTCGCAACGCTGTAGGTTGCGCTGATTGTGGATGAAATTGACATACTAACCACGTCGTAGCCCTCCTTGGCGTACCTGCAAAAGGCTTGGTAGTACTCCTCGGGGCTGGCAGCAGCGCTGCTAATCTTGACACGAGTGTTGTCCAATGCGTCGTAGTACTCCCTAAAGGAAATTTGCTCCCAATCCAACGCCGTCACAATTTCCCTTTCGTCAATGTAGGCGTGGCCACGGATGTAGTCGTTCAATCCAAAAAAGCTACGCATCTCGGGGGATAAATCGCACGTTACGTCGGGCAAAATTACGTATGGTTTCATTGCTTGTCTCTCCTTGTTTTACGGCAGGCGCACGGCCTGCATCGCCTGTAATTGCTTGCATTTTGCTGCAAGCGCACGTTTTGACTTAATTATATATCTTTTTTGTCCATATATCAAGGAAATTACAAAATTTGCGCAAAATTTTGCAAATCAGCCGTCACGCAAGCAAAAAAACGGCTGGGTTGGCAAACAAAAAAGGCACTTTTTTGTAAAAGTGCCTTTTGTATAGACGTCAGTTGGATGCCTTGAAGTTGTACACGGGCTTGATGCGTGCAACAATTTGGGCAGTAGGCTGTATTTGCAAAACGATTTCGTCCATAGGCTTGTACGCCATGGGCGACTCGTCTAAGGTTGCCTTGTTGACACAGGTAGAGTAGATGCCCTTCATTTGTTGTTGGTACTCCTCCATAGACAAGCGTGCATGTGCAGCGCCACGTGACATCAAACGGCCTGCGCCGTGAGGTGCCGAAAAGTTCCAATCGGGATTACCCTTGCCAATGCAAATTAGGCTGCCGTCACGCATATTGATGGGTATAAGCAGCTTTTCACCAGCCTTGGCCGAAACCGAGCCCTTACGCAAAATCATTGCGTCGGTGTCGATGTAGTTGTGTATGGTGGTAAATTGGTCCACCACATCAAAGCGCATGCCCACAACAATTACGTCCATAATTGCCTTACGGTTGAGGGTTGCAAATTGCTGTACAATCTTCATGTCGTGGATGTAGTCGTCAAACAGCTGTCCCTCTACGTATGCCAGCTCGTCAGGAAGGGCAATTTCGTGCTCGTGCTTAAGCTCGTCGATGGATTGCTGTATTTCGGCAAAGCGTCCCTCCGCCTTTAGCTTGTCAATAAGCTGCTTGATTTGGTACTGAGCACCACCCCACAAAGCCTTGCGGCCTTGCTCTTGGTAGTAATCTGCCACCTCGATGCCAAGATGACGGGAGCCCGAGTGCACTACAACGTAGTAGTTGCCCTGCTCGTCCTTGTCCACCTCGATGAAGTGGTTGCCACCACCAAGGGTGCCAATGCTTTTCAATGCACGGGCAACGTTGACGGCATCTGCACAGCGCAGCTGCGACAAATCAATTTGGTCTGCCAGCTTGTGAGGGCGTTGACGTATGTCACGTCCACTGGGGATGTACTTGTGTACAATTTTGTCCAGCCGTGCAAAGTCAATTTCCTTTTGGGCAAGCATCACGGTTTCCATACCGCAGCCAATGTCTACGCCCACCATGCCGGGCACCACCTTGTCGGTGATGGTCATGGTTGTACCTATGGTGCAGCCCTTGCCCGAGTGTACGTCGGGCATTATGCGTATTTTGCAGTCTGCAAAGGCGGGCTGATCGCATACTGCCTGTATTTGGTCGTAGGCAGATTGCTCCAGCTGATTGGTGAAGCACTTTGCAGAGTTGTGTTTACCAAGTATTTCTATCATGAGTGTTTCAAACTTCCTTTTTGCGTATATTGTACGGCATTACCAACAATTACGCAACTATATTTTGGTAACGCTCGCTTTGAATTACTTCCATCATAAAGCCGACAGGGTCGACATTACCACCTGCAACCATCTCAAACAATCGTGGATTGCAGCCCGACACCAGCACAACGCCCTTGTCGTTTTTTGTGACAGGCTGTTGCATATGGCGGCTTGCTACGTTCCAAAATACGATGGTAGGCAGCTGGTAGCCAAATTTTTCAAACTTTGCCTTGGCATTTTGAAAGTTGGTAAGGCTGGCATTGTCTACTGCTTGGTCAAACTCCATATCCGAAATCAGGTAGATTTTGGAGGGCAGCTGGCTTTGTGGAAGCTTGTTTTTGACGGCTGTTTTGAGAACAAGGTCAAAAACAGCCTCAATGTTGGTGTTGGCAACCTCGTTGAAGGCAGCAACGTACTGCAGCTTGTCAACAAAGGTTTTGCCCTTTATTTGGACCAATTGTGGTCGGGAGGAAAACATTACAAAGTGATCCTTGAAGCAGCCCGTGTTGCGCTCGGCAAAGTAGATACCCAGCGACAATGCAACTGCAGCTGCCAATGGCTTGCCCGTGCAGTACATCGAGCCGGACGTGTCAATTACAGCCAAAGCGTTTTCGTCCGTGCCAAAGCTTGGCAGGGATTGCCACGTAGCGTTTAGTGCGTCCCTTTCGTCCGTGCTTACTTTGCGCATGCCACAGTAGCTGATGTAGGGCTCGACAAGCTGATATGGGGCAAGGGTGGATGCATTAAGCGTTGCGTTGCCTTGCTGCACCATACTCAAAAACTCGGCGTATCTTTTGCCGTCGTTGCGGGCAAACGCCTTGCGATACTTAAACATTGCGCCCGAGGGTTGCTTTTGGTAGTCAAAGGTGTAGTCCCTTGTGCGAAGGTTGTTTTCCAAAATTTTGATGTACGCACGAAGCGCAACCACTGCCTTGCGGTAGCCTGCGTCATCCATGCCAAAGTGCTTTGCCACCTTTTTTGCGTAGCAAATTGTTTGATGGTTGGATGCGTTTACCGATGGCAGCCACTTTGCCAGCAGCGACACCTCGCCGCCCTTCGCCATGGCCTCTACATCGGCATCAAATTGCTTTTTAAGCACGTCCAACGCTTGTTGCTGACAAGGGGTGCCCATCAAGGCAAGGATGTCGTCGTATCTGCCGTATTCGGCAACGTAGCAAAGATTTTTGATTACTGTTTCCGGATGGTTTTGCGCCAACCAGCGTAGTACAACACGAAAAACCTTGCGCTCGCCAAGGCCACCACGTACGTCACGTGCAAAAAACAAAATTTTTGTTGCAACGTCTTTGTCCTCGGTGTATGCCTTTACAAATCTGTCAACTATTTGCTTGTCGGATTCTCTGCGTATTGCGCCAATGGTAGCAAACAAATCCAGACAATCCGAGCCTGTGCTTGCGTTTGTTACTGCGCCGTTTTCGGTGTATGCTTGGTTGGCTTGTTGTTTTAGATATTGCAACATAACTTTTACTCTCCTTTTGTTAGTATTTACAAGGCACTGTGATGTGAGGATCGAACTCACGAACAAAGGTTACCCTTTGTGCTTTAACCTCTAAGCTAATCTTTTGTTGCTGTACGTGCCTTTTACAAGATGCCGTTTGCTTTGACAGCCTGTGCCATCAATGGTTTTAATCCTGTCCTATTGCTGCAAGCATCTTTTGTTTTGGTTTTACAAGACACCCGAGGGGCGATATCATGCCCCTCAAAAAAATTATGTTTTATAAAACGGATATAATTTTGCTGTTGGTGTCTTTACAAGACGCACGTTTGCGGATTTGCACCGCAGCCTTGATTTGCTTTTAATCAAAAAAGTTGCTGTTTGCGTCTTTACAACCACATTTTACCACCCAAAAAGAGCTTTTGCACGGAAAAAAAGTTGCGAACTTGCTATTTAAGTCCGCAACTTAGTTGTTTTTTGAGTCTTTGTACAATTTGTTGTCTAAATTCTGTCGGCTCGACAACCTCCACCAACGGGCCAAAGGAAAGCACCCTTACAACCATTTCGCTTTGGTCCTCGCTGTCATACCAGATGGCAAGCCTGTAGGTGTCCTCATTTACCCTTTCGACCTGCTTTTCAAAGTGGGCAAAGTGCAGCATTGTCCTTTCCAATGCGTTGCGCTCATCCTTGACAAGCAGCTTTACAACGACTCGACGTGGCTGATGAGTGGCAACGGACGTGTTGAGGCTGCCGTTGTACAGCCTGCAGCGAGTAATCCTGCCAACGTTTAGCGTTGCTGCATAGCGAGGGCCGCTTGTAATCACCCTAAACTTGTCGTCCTTGGCAGAGTACTCGATGCGCTGAGGCACAAACACCACAAACACGGGCTTGCCGTTTCGATTGACCATTTCGGCCTTTAGCGGCAGCTTGTTGTACAGTGCATGCAAAATTAGTCTAAACCTTGCAACGTACTCGGGGTCGTCGTAGTTGTCGCCATCCGAGCAGCTGTCGTATATGCGGTAGTCGTCGCAAAACAATGGCTCCACGTCATCAAGTCCGTCCACGTGCACGTCAAACAAGCGTATGCGCTTGTCGCCCAATATGGACTTTAGCCAACGGCGCTGCAGCGTAGTAAGCGGCATTGTGGGCACATGCTTAAGTGGTGTACGGTAGTCCTTGGTGATGACCTGCCACCTTTCTTCCCTTATGGCGTGCAAAATGCTGACGACGCTTTCCTCAAAGGCGTTGTCACAGATGGTTTTGTGCACCACGTCGTTGGTGGCGTTGCCCTGCAAAATTTGCTCGACAAGCCTTGCCACCGTGTTGTAGTAGGCCGAGTACAATTCGCTAAATATCATTGTCCTCACCTCCCTCGACACCGTACATGGCGTACATTTTTTTGACGTCACGCTTAAGACGGTTTTCCAGCGTGCGATTGGAAAAGTTTAGCTGCACAAGCCTGCACACAAAGGAGCGTATCCAGGGCATCAGCTCGCTGCTTTCGTACACGTCGGCAACAAATTTGTAGGTGCTTTTGTCGATTTGCTCGACACGGCCGATGCGCTTTTCTCGGTACAAGCGACGCACTATGTAGTCCTCGCCCTCCTCGACACGTATTACAAACTCGACGTGCTCCAGCCTCTGTGACTTGGACAAATTGTGATGGCAGCCAACGCCCCACATATGCTGCTGCATTTCGTCCAGCCTTTGTCTAAGCTGGTCAAACGTGGGCCAAGGCTCCTCCACCTTGACGTTGGACAGGTAGTCGATACGAAACGACCTTATGCTGTTGAAATCCGGCTCGTAGCCCACCAGATACTGCCTGCCGTTTTGCACGCTTACAAGCACCCTCAAGGGGACGATGCGTGCCCTGCGAGGCTCGTTGTCCTTGCGGCTTAGGTTTTGTACGCTTACAATGCTTTTGCTTTGCATTGCCACAAGCAGCATGCACAGCACCTGACTGTCTATTGCACTTGTTATGTAGTGATGCTTAAAGACAAACGCCTCACTGTGACTGCCCTGCTTGTCGTGCAAAAAGCTGCCTACAACGCCACAGGGTGCCACCTCAGAGTAGAAATCCAACGCATCTGCCAAATTGCTGCAAGCCACGTCGGGCGCCCTGCTGTACACCATCCTTTTGCCCACCTTTTTGCACACTACTATGCCCTCGGCAACGTACTCCTTAAGCTTTTTGCGCAGGGTAGATTCGTCAAAAAGCATGGGCGAATCAAAGTGCGACAGGTACTCTGTGTCGATGGCCTCCATTATTTGTGGCAAGGTAAGCGCAATGCTGTCGTCGTGCAACACGTCAAACAAGGCAAAGTGCAGCGTAATGTCGCCATCGGTAAAGCTTTTTGCCTTAAGCGCATTGTACAACGGATTGTGGTTGGAGGTACGGCTGTCGATGGATATAAACATACTTTTGCCCTCGGGCGTGCGCACAAAGCGCATATGCTTGCCCAGCCAGCTTTCCATCCTGCGTCGCTCGTCGTCGTACGAGCGCAGACTTTTGCCGTCGTAGTCTTCTCTGCTTTTGAAGCCGTACACGTAAAACTCTCGCATGTACGCACGTATTTTTTCAAAGTTTTTAATAAGCTCGCTGTACGCCATCCCTGCACCTCCTTTGTTGTTTTTATTAATATAGCATATCAAATACGCCAGCGCATAGTGTTTTTATAATTTTGTCTACTAATTATTGAAGTATCGCCTAATAAACGCCACCCTATCCTGTAGCGCCTGCTGCGTTGTGGGCGCACCTTGCTTGATATCAAAGCCGTGCATGGTGCCCTGCGTTTGGTTTAGCACCACTTCGATGCCTGCCTGCTGCAGCAACGACGCGTAAAGAACTCCGTCATCATGAAGGCAATCAAACTGGGCAGTTTCGACGTAGGCAGGGGGTAAGCCGTCAAAGCTTGCTACCTCCACAGGCGAAAAGTACGTATAGTAGGCGTCGGCGTTATCCAACGCTGTCATGTGCTCTACCCTTTGCGACAGGCGAGAGTTCCACATAGGCGTGTCGGTGTACGCTTGGTTGGATTGGCTGGTGCCTCGCATATCCAAAAATGGGTAAGGCAGCATCTGAAAAGCAAATTGTACGGGATGCTTTTTATCCCTTGCCATCATGCACACGCCCACTGCCAGCGTTGCGCCTGCACTATCCCCACCTATGCCAATTTGCGTGCTGTTGACGCCAAGAGTGGCTGCATTGTCGTACAGGTAGACGGCTGCGCTGTAGCAATCGTCAAAGAGGGTTGCCGACGAGTGCCGGGGCGCCAAGCGATAGTTTACAAACCACACCCTGCAATTGGCTTGAGCTGCGTAGCGCATTGCGTTTTTGTAGTGGTAGCCTGCTGCAGGCAGCACAAAGCCTCCACCGTGAATATACACAAGGCAGGGCAAGTTGCTGGCGGCACCCTTGGGCGACATCAAAAGGCATTGTATTTTGCTGCCGTCAACGGTGGGCACCTCGTAGCGCTGCGTTGAAATCACGGGGCTTTTGTAAACAAATCGGGGCACCCTCATAAAGGGCACGGCAATACGCAAAAAGCCCCTGCTGATGGGCGGCCTAAAGTGATTGAAGGGAAAAACTCCCTTTTGATTGGATATTTTGCCACAAATGCCTCCATTCCACAAAAATTTACAAACCAAGGCCACCACCAACAGCCCTACAGTTGCCCTTTGCCTCGCATCCCTGCCCGACAACGTGGCCCTTACCCACCTATTGTACCAAATTGTAAAGCAACTTTCAATACTTCTGTACAAATTGCCGGCAACTATCTTTACTGCAAAATTGCATCAAGGTTGTGCAAGCACGCAAAAACAAAATTATTAATCTAATTTTTAGATTTTTTGTTAAAATACTTGCATTTTTGTGCTACACTATTGACAAGCAAATTTATAAAGGACGGTGCTATACAATGGCTGTCAGCTACAAAAAACTGTGGAAACTACTAATTGACAAGAATTGACATAAAAGAAAACTTAATATTGCGACAAGATCTTGAATTGCTAAAACTTCTTCTTAAAGATAATTCTTCTGGAGAAAACATCATTTGGGCTACTTTGTATTACGCTTTGCACAACTATACAACATTGATTTATCGAAATCTCTTATTGATAAAATAGAAAAAACGGTAATAAATATCCCATAGACAAAGTAAAAGGGTGCAACAAAAAGTATAACGAATATTGATACCTTTCTATCAATGTTAAGCTTTTCACTTCAATATCATTACGTCAAACAAGTGTTTTGCCACTACGGGTATACCACAAAGGTGTTTTTGCACGCTTTGCTTGGGGTGGTAGGGTGGCAAGGTAAAAACAGTTGACAACTGTTTTACCACAGCGAAACCGCCGGGAGCACGGAATTGAAGGAGGGAGCCGGTCGACCGACGCGCAACGACTATGCGACGGTGGAGGGCAACGCAAGTTCT
>JAFVXX010000029.1 GCA_017500905.1 Clostridia bacterium | reverse complement strand
CGGGGATTTGTCAAAAATGCCAATCATGTTGGTCACAAAAGGCTTACCAACCTCCTCGTGCCAACCCGTGATACCCGTATCCGTCACAAAATGGAAAAAGAAATACGCAATGGCTTCAACAATCAAGCCTACAATGCCACTAATTACCGACAACGTCATCAAATTTTTTCTATTAAACATTGTTTTTTCTCCTTATCTCAAATCTAATTCTATCAAATTGTATTTTGTACTGCCCAGTCCAATTTTTTCACCGTGGTCCGTTTGCACACGCCAATTTGTGTTGGGATGCACGGCGTCAAAGTGGTCGTGGTGATGGTGGTCGTCAGCCAACCAACCAAGATGATTGGGCTTTTGCTTGTTGCACAGCTCGGCAGATGCCACGTCAATGGCTACAGGGTCAAAGCTACACAGCATGCCAACGTCAGGGATGATAGGCGTGTCGTTTTCGCCGTGACAATCGCAGTTTGGCGACACGTCCATAATCACGTTTATATTAAACACCGTCTTGCCGTCAACAACGGCCTTGGTGTATTCGGCCATCTTTTTGTTAAGTATTTCCTCGGCATTGCCGTTTACGTATTCAATCACCTTGTGAGGACACGTGCCAACGCAGCTTCCACAGCCAACGCACCTGCTGTGGTCAATTTGTGCAAGATTGTCAACAAACCTAATTGCATCGTAAGCGCATTGAGTAGCGCACAGCTTGCAACCAACACAGCATTGCTTCACTTGTGGCTGACCGCTGCTGTGCTGATCCTTTTTGCCTGCAATGCTTGCGCTTCCCATACCAAGGTTTTTGATTGCGCCACCAAATCCTGCGCCCTCGTGTCCCTTAAAGTGAGCAAGCGAAACAATTACGTCTGCATCGTAAATGCCTTTGCCAACGTGGGCAGTTTTTACAACCTCGCCACCCTTTACAGGCACAAGAACCTCGTCCGTACCCCTAATTCCGTCGCCAATCACAACGTGACAGCCTGCCGAAATGTAGTTGAAGCCATTAAGCTGCGCCACGTCCAAGTGGTCCAATCCATTGTGACGGCTACCCACGTACAACGTGTTGCAATCGCGCAAATAGGGACGTCCACCGTACTCCTTAACAACCTCGGCAACAGCACGAGCAAAGTTTGGGCGCAAAAAGGCAATGTTGCCCAATTCGCCAAAGTGCATTTTGATGGCAACGTACTTGCCCTTTAGGTCAATTTTGTCAAAGCCGGCAGCCTTCATCAAGCGCTTAAGCTTTTCTGTTACGGGGATACCCCTTGCTCTTGTTCGCATATCGGTAAAAAACACGTCGGACATGGTTACAGCACTCCTTGGTAATGATACTAACTATTGTAATGTATTTTTGTTGCTTTGTCAATGCATTTGTAATTCAATTATGTATTGACTTTTTTCAAAAAATGTGGTAAAATAATTTGATTATAGGAGAAACAAAACCATGCTACGAAAGTTTATCAAATATTACAAGCCGCACAAAAAGCTGTTTATATTGGATACCTTTTGCTCGCTTATTGTTGCCGGCTGCAACCTGTTTTACCCTTACGTTGCAGGCGAAGTAGTCACCTTTGCCGAAAACAAGCTACTCAACAGCGTGCTGATTTGGTCGGCAGTATTGTTGGGCATATTTTTGCTAAAGGCAGTATGTAACTTTGTCGTGCAGTATTGGGGACACGTCATGGGCGTAAGGATGCAGGCAGATATGCGCAAGGATTTCTTTTCCCACCTGCAAAAGCTACCCTTTTCCTTTTTTGACGAAAACAAAACCGGCACAGTGATGAGCCGTATTGTCAACGACCTGCAAGATATTTCCGAGCTTGCCCATCACGGCCCAGAGGACGTATTTTTGTCGCTTATTACGCTAATAGGCTCGCTTGTTATGGTGTGCCTAATCAACCCCTATCTTGCGCTAATCATGCTGTGCGTGGTGCCCTTTATGCTGTGGTTTGCCATCAAGCAACGCCTACGGCTCAAAAAGTCCTTTGCGCAAATGCGTGTAGAAACGGGCGAGGTCAATACCACGGTGGAAAGCGCCATCAGTGGTGTGCGTGTATCCAAGGCATACACGGCCGAATCACACGAAAAGCGCAAATTTAAGAGGGCAAACGAAGCCTTTGTAAAGGCACGCAGCAAGGCCTACAAGTCTATGGGCATTTTTGGCTCGGGAATGGGGCTTTTTAGCGACGTAATGTACCTTGTAACACTTGTTGCAGGTGGTGTATTTTTGTACAACGAGTGGATAGACGGCGCCGGCTTTACCAGCTACCTGCTTTACGCAACGTCAGTAATTGCGCCAATCCGCACAATTACAGCCATTTTTGAAAGCCTGCAAAGTGGCATGACAGGGCTTCAACGCTTCAACGAAATCATGGAGCAGCCCACCGAGGAGGATGCCCCCAACGCACTTGATGACGT
>JAFVXX010000028.1 GCA_017500905.1 Clostridia bacterium | reverse complement strand
CACAAAATGCACATTACCAACGACGTCGTTTACGTTGGTATAAACGACCACAAAATAGATTTGTTTGAAGGAAAGTACGTTGTCCCCAACGGCATGTCGTACAACTCGTACGTGATACTTGACCAAAAGGTTGCCGTGATGGACAGCGTAGACGTAGGCTTTGGCAAGGAGTGGCTTGCCAACCTACAAGCAGTGCTACAAGATAGACAACCCGATTACCTTGTTGTTCAGCACATGGAGCCCGACCACTCGGCAAACGTGCTTGCTTTTGTACAACGCTACCCCAACGCAAAGGTTGTTGCAACAAACAAAGCCTTTGTGATGATGAAAAACTTTTTTGGTACCGACCTTGCTGAAAAGCAACTGATTGTAGGCGACGGCGACACACTTTGCCTTGGCAAGCACACGCTAACCTTTGTAACGGCTCCAATGGTACACTGGCCGGAGGTAATGATGACCTACGACCAAACAGACAAAATTTTGTTTTCGGCTGATGCCTTTGGCAAATTTGGAGCATTGGACGTGCAACAGGATTGGCTGGATGAGGCACGCAGATACTACATTGGCATTGTTGGTAAATACGGAGCGCAGGTGCAAGCCGTACTAAAAAAGACAAGCGCCCTGCAAATAGAAAAAATTTGCTCGTTGCACGGACCTGTTTTAGATAGCAACATAAATTACTACCTTGGCAAATACGACCTTTGGTCCAAGTATCAAGCAGAATTTAGTGGCGTAGCCATTGCCTACACTTCCATCTACGGCAACACCAAGCAAGCAGTAGATTTGTTGGAAGCGCAGCTACTTGCAAAGGGCGTTGCAGTGGAAAAATTTGACCTTGCAAGATGCGACATGCCACAAGCCGTTGCAAAAGCCTTTGCTTACGACAAACTTGTGCTTGCCACCACCACCTACAACAACGACGTTTTTCCTTTTATGAAGGAGTTTATAAACAACCTTACGGAGCGCAACTTTGCCAACAAGCACGTTACACTTATTGAAAACGGCAGTTGGGCGCCCGTTGCAAACAAGGTGATGAAATCCATGCTGGAAAAATGCAAAAACCTGAAGTTTGGCGATTGCATCACCATTCACTCGTCTATGTCGGACGACAACAAAAACAACATTGCTACACTGGCAAACAGTTTAGCACAAAAATAAATAAATTAAAGGGAGAAAAACAACCATGAATCAACCAAAGTTTTTTATTTGTCAACATTGTGGCAATCTTGTAGAAATGGTAGACAACCACAACGTACCACTTGTATGCTGCGGTCAAAAAATGACCGAGCTTGTACCCGGTACTGTAGAAGCCAGTGTAGAAAAGCACCTACCCGTTGTTACCGTTAGATGCAAAAAGGTTACGGTAAACGTAGGCTCGGTAGAGCATCCAATGACGGAAGCGCACTACATCCCATGGGTATATTTGCAAACAACCAAGGGCAACTACCGTGTAAATTTGGCTCCAACCGACAAGCCTGTTGCAGTGTTTAGCCTAAACGACGAAAAGCCCGTTGCCGTGTACGCTTACTGCAATCTTCACGGATTGTGGAAGGTAGAACTTTAATAACAAACCAAACAAAAAGGAGAGTACAACTATGAAATACGTATGTGACGTTTGCGGATGGGAATACGACGAAGAATTGGGTTGCCCCGAATGTGGCATTGCACCTGGCACTCCGTTTGAAAACTTGCCCGACGACTTTGCTTGCCCACTATGCGGCGTAGGCAAGGAAGACTTTAGCGCACAATAAGCTTTGCAACAAAAAAAGCACACCACTAAGGGCGTCGCTCTTAGGGATTTTTTAGGAACTATAAAAGGATAGCAAAAAATTTTGCTATCCTTTTCTTTTTGCTTTGCAAAACACACGACTT
>JAFVXX010000027.1 GCA_017500905.1 Clostridia bacterium | reverse complement strand
GCAAAAGAGCTTTTATCCGTGCTGGAAACAATCTACCCCGTGCTTGGGCTTTTCAACAAGGCTGACGGCGAGTTTGCACAGCTTATCAAGGACAAATACAGCAAGAAGCTGGGCGTAACCAAAGAGGAGGTTGCAAAGCAAATCGAGCTTCGTGCAGCAGCCAAGGCAGAAAAAAATTGGCCTGTTGCCGACCAAATCAGAAACGAATTGAAGGCAAAGGGCATTGTGCTTATGGACAGCGCAACGGGCACCGATTGGGGCATCGACTTTGATTTTGTAAAGGACAACTAAATCCACAAACATTGTGAAGCAGCTTTTGCTGCTTCGCTTTTTTTTGTGTCAAAATTTTAGCTTTTGCGTAATACAATATATAGATATATTTTGCAAGGAGAGGTTATATGGCAAATGCAGCAGGACAACGATTTAGGGTAGAAAACTCATCTGTCACCGTGTGGGGTGTAAAAAAGGTAGAAAGCATCACCGACAAGCAGGCAGTGCTGTCAACCGAGGGCAAAATGGTGCTTAAGGGTAGTGGACTTAGCGTAAGCAAGCTGGATTTGGATGCAGGCAGCATCGTGCTTACCTACCAATCGCTTGACAACATCGACCTTTGTGCATCCAAGGGCAGGATGACGCTTAGAGGGCTGCTTAAGTGAGCGCAGCTTCCACTCAGCTGGCATTGCTGGCGCTGTTGTTTGCGTGTGGATGGGTGGTGGCGTTTGCCTTTCACCTTACGGCTGTGGCATTGGCAAGCGTCAAGGCGTGGCTTAGGCATTTGGTGGAGGCAACGGTTGGGCTGGCAGCAGTTGTATTTGTGCTGTGGTGCAACCTAAGCTTTGCCGACGGACAGTTTAGATTGCCATTGGTTGCAAGCATTTTTGCAGGTTTTGTCGCTTACTACACAATTTGCAAAGAGATACTTGACAAAACTATCATTGCGTTGTATAATTTTTTTACTAAAAAAAGGTAGATACGTAATGAAACAGGTTTTTTACAACAAATGGCTTACAAGAGCTTTGATAGCATTGACTTTGGTGTTGGTGGTTTTGCTTGTGGTTTTGATTACTCAATTGTCACAAATAGCAAGCTTCAACGCCCGACTTGACGAGTTGGAAGGTCTGATGACGCAATCCCAAAGCGAAGCAGAGCGCTTGCAAAAGTTGGAAGAATACCGTCAATCTTACGAATACGTTTGGCAATGGGCAATCGAGCATGGGATGGTCAACGAAAACGACAATTCCTGGATACCAAACAACTAAAAAATTTAGGAGAAGCTAAGTAGGGCGGTTTGTACAAACTGCCCTTGTTTGTTTTTATGTGGATTACACTTTTGTTGATAGCACTAAGCCTGTCTGCCGACGCATTTGCCGTCACAATATCCAACAGCCTGTGCTATCCCAATCTTACACGTGGCAAAAAAATTGCCATGCCCACAGTATTTGGCATTATGCAGGGCGCAATGCCCCTTGCGGGCTACTATTTGGGTAGCCTCTTTGCGCAACACATACAAAAAATCGACCACTGGATTGCCCTTGTGCTGCTTGCAGTGCTGGGTGTCAAAATGGTGGTGGAAACAGCCAAGGAAAATGCTCAAAAGGACGATTGCGATTGCGACGAGGTGCAAGACAAAAGGCTTACCTTTGCAACCATACTTATGCAGGGTGTAGCAACCAGCATTGACGCAATGGCAGTAGGCATCACGCTGGCGCTTACCGTGCCACTGAAAATATATTACTCGGTGCTGGTAATTGCAGCAGTAACCTTTGTGATGTGCTTGCTGGGTTTGTTTTTGGGCAAATACGGAAAATTTATGAAAAAATACGCCGGCTACGTAGGCGGCGCAGTGCTGATACTTACGGGTGTCAAGATTTTTGTCGAACATATGATAGGTGCATAATGAAAAAGACAAAGCCACGTCTTGCCAGCAAGGCCCTGATGGGCATGGTAATGACATTTTACGGAAAAAGATACTTCAGAAAAAATCTTAAGCTGATTGAGGACGGCAGCTTGCGCAAAATAAAGCCGCCCTACGTTTTGCTTGCCAATCACGCATCCTTTGCCGACGTAGGCGCAATTGCAAGGATGCTGTATCCAAAGACGGCAGGCAGCTACGTATCCAGCCCCATTCAGCGCACGCACTACGGCAACATACTAAACCTGATGGGTATCATCCCCAAGCAGCAGTTTCAGGTTACGCCCAGCTTGGTCAAGGATATCAAGTCCGTTTTGGACCGTGGCCGCCCTGTAATCATCTACCCCGAGGGCAAGCTGTCGGTAGACGGCACGCTAAACGAAATTAAGGTAAACACGGCAAAGCTTATAAAAATGCTTAAGGTGCCCATTGTCACTGTGCGCTTTGACGGCAACTACCTGCATCAGCCACGCTGGACAAAGACAAGACGCAAGCTTGCAATGAAGGCTACTGTCAGCGTTGCTGTGGACGCAGAACAAGTAAAAACCATGTCTGTGGAGGAAATCCACAGCAAAATAGTGCAAAATCTTACCTACGACGACTACAAGTACCAACGTGACAACCAAATTGTCATCAAGTCGGACAAGCTTACAAACGGCATCGAGGGCATATTTTTCCGTTGTCCAACCTGCAACGGCGAGTTTACTCTTGCCGGCAAGGGCAACGAAATTGTTTGCAGCAGGTGTGGTGGCAAGCACGTTATGGACGAATACGGAGTGCTGCACGGCCACTTTGAAAGCGTTCCTCAATGGAACAAGTGGCAGCACAGGCAGATTGCCGACGAAATTCGTCAAGAGGTGCCCTATCTAAAGCTGGATTGCATCGTCGAGCAAATGGTGGGCAACAAGTGGCACAACTTGGGCGACGCCACCTTTGAGTGGAATGGTGGTGCAATCACCGTTACTTGTGCAAATGGCAAAGTTTTCAGCTATCCAAGTGGAATGTTTTACACAACAAGCTACAACAACAACTACCTCAACCTGCCGGACGTCAATGGTGCAGTGCACGTAGGATTTGGCAAGGTGGGTGTGCCTGCAAAAATCAACGTGTTGGTAGAGGAATACGCAAGGATGGAAGGGTAGCAGCATGGTGGGCAAGTACAAAGTAATCACCTTGTGTGGCAGTACAAAGTTTAAAGATGACTTTTTGCGAGAGCAAAAACGCCTTTCGCTGGAGGGCAACATCGTGATATCGGTGGGGTTGTTTGGACACTCGGGCGATGGCGAAGTGTGGAATGACGGCGTAAAGGAAATGCTTGACGACATGCACAAACGCAAGATTGACATGGCTGACGAAATTTTTGTAATAAACAAGGGTGGCTACGTAGGCACAAGCACCCGTAGCGAAATAGAGTACGCACTCTCAACCGGCAAAAAAGTAGTTTATATGGAAAATTAGTAGAAAAGGGGACAAATTTGTCACTTGTATTAATTATTTTAACAATATAAAAAAGAGTAGCAAAACTTTTGCTACTCTTT
>JAFVXX010000026.1 GCA_017500905.1 Clostridia bacterium | reverse complement strand
CTACCCACAGGCAGGACTTTTTGTAAAAAGTGCCATTTTGCAGGAAGACAAACGCTTTGTAAACAAGCTTGTACAAGCACTACAAGACAACACCGGCTTTTTGCAACAAAATGCAAGCCAAGTTTCTCAGCTTTTGGCAGATAACGGCAGTGTAGACCTCAAGGACAAGGCTTTTACGGGCGAAATTTTGGCTCGTTGCAATATTCGTTGCGTCAAGGCGGCCGATTGCAAAGCCGAGCTTGTCGCCTACTTCAACGCAGTCAAGGCGGTAAGTCCAGCATTTGTATTGCCAAACGACAATTTTTACTATGGCATCTAATATGAAAAAATCCCTACTTAAAAATCTACTATTTTCGGCAATAGGATTTGTTGTAATATTGCTAATTTGGCAAATTTGTGCCAAAGTGTACAACAAACCACTAATTTTGCCGGGCGTAGGTAGCACAATCAAGCAATTTGCATTGCTTTTTACAACAAAGCAATTCTACGTTGACACCCTGCTTACCTTTTTGCGAAGCCTATCAGCCTTTTTGCTAGCCTTTGCTTTGGCATTTGTGCTTGCAACAGCAGCCGTTACAAGCAGCAAGCTTTACCACGCACTCAAGCCTGCAGTAAGCATACTTGCAACAACACCCATCATGGCCGTGCTTTTGCTTTTGCTTGTGTTTGTCAAGTCTATGTTTTTGCCAATAGTGGTGGCCTTTTTGATGACTTTTCCTGTTTTGTATACTGCAATTTACACCCAGTTTAGCAGTGCCGAAGCAAATTTTGGCAACATGTGCAAGGTGTATAAGGTGAGCTTTTTCAACAAGCTATTCAGCGTTTGGTTGCCAACTTCGCTCAATGCGCTATTAAACACCTGCAAAACAACGCTTTCAATGAGCGTCAAGGTTACCATTTCCGGTGAAGTGCTTGCCTACACGGCAAACAGCCTTGGCAACGCCATGCAACAATCTGCCAATTCCTACAGCCTTGGCACGGAAAAACTGCTTGCCTACTGCTTTGTGGCATTGCTGCTAAGCATGCTTGCAGAGCTGCTTGTCTGGGCAGTACAAAAGCTACTAAAGGGGGTAAAGCTATGGCACTAATTTTACAAAATATCACTCAAAAGTACGACAACGGTACCCCTCTTTATCAAGATTTTTCGCAGGTTTTTGTGCGTGGACGCATCTACGCCGTAATGGGCAAAAGTGGCAGTGGCAAAACAACGCTACTAAACGTAATTGCCAATCTTGTGGACTACACAGGGCAAAACAGCTGCACGCAAGCATCCTACGTGTTTCAACAAAGTATGCTGGTAGACCAACTGACAGTAAACGCCAATTTGCATTTGACGCTCAAGTCCACCTGCAAAAGCAGGGCAGAAAGACAACAGCTAATCGACCAATTTTTAGATACAGCACAAATATTGCACCTCAAGGACAAATTGCCAACGCAAATTTCGGCAGGACAACGCCGTCGTGTAGATATTGCGCGCGCCTTTTTGCACCCAAGCGCAGTGGTGCTTTTGGACGAGCCTTTTACAGGGCTGGATTACAGCATCAAGCAGGAGCTTCTTGCCTGCCTGTATACCTTTTGCAAAAGCACCAACAGGGTGGTAATTTTTGTCACTCACGACGTTGACGAAGCCTTGGCAGTTGCCGACGAAATCAAGCTGATAGAAGGCACGCCTGTACAAATGTTGCACGCAGCATCTGTCACAACTCCGTACGAAAACCGAGATCTAACTGACGCCCAAATGGTGCAAATTCGCCAACGTATCCTATCCAATTTGTAATTTTACTCACATCAAATTCCGTAGGGGCAGATTCCATATCTGCCCTTTTTTGTTGCAACAAATACCAATTCCTACTTGGTAGGGGAGAGGCTTGCTCCTCCCATAGCCTCCTTTGTGTAAAGGGAGGTGGCACGCTTGCGTGACGGAGGGATTGTCTACGTTCAACAATGCTTAAACCCTATCTTCCGTAGGGGCGACCTGTGGTCGTCCGCAACAAAAAAGGGTAACGCAATTTGTGCGTTACCCTTTTTTTGTATTCAACTAAATTTCAATTTGCAAATTGCTCTGCCTTGTCGCAATCT
>JAFVXX010000025.1 GCA_017500905.1 Clostridia bacterium | reverse complement strand
GCCTTGTTTTTATATTATAATTATTTATATAATTTTTTGAGGTGATATAAATGGGACGTATTGCTCTAATTGATTTAGGATCAAATACTGCAAGATTGGTAATTTATGATGTGTTGAATGGACAATATTTTGTGGTTTGTCACGAGGAGCACGAAACTGTTCGCTTGGGCGAAACCGAAGAAGATGGCAACCTCAAGCAAACGCGTATTATGCAAGCCATCAGCACGCTGAAATCCTTCAAGCAGGTTTGTTCTATTTACGAAGTAGACACAATTATTCCAATTGCAACGGCAGCTGTAAGACGTGCCAACAACAAAAAGATGTTTTTGTCGGACGTATTCAATGCAACCGGCTTGCGCTTTACAATTGTTTCGGAGGAGGAAGAGGCTAATTACGTCTACCAAGGTGTAATCAACTCGATGGAGGTTCCTCGTGGCTTGATTATGGAAATTGGTGGTGGATCTACCAAATTTGTGTATTACTGTCGTCGTACGATTTTGCATACCAAAATTTTGGAGGTTGGCGCTGTTACTCTTACGGCAATGTTTGAGTCTCCCGAAAAAACTCCCGAGCAAATTTCTTCTGAAATGAAGGACTACTTTTTGGCTCAGCTACAACAAATTGAGTGGCTCAAGGAGGTGGATCCCGACACGCAATTTATTGGCGTTGGCGGCTCCTTCCGCAACATTGCTCGTATTGTCAAAAAGGTCAAAAAATATCCTTTGGATATGATACATAACTACCATATTGACACAACTGATTTCAACTACGTATACAACATGATAAGCACGTTGGACCTTGACAAAAAGAAAAAGATCAAGGGGCTAAGTGCCGCTCGTGCAGACGTGTTCCCTGCAGCCCTTTCGGCAATATCTGCCGTTGTTGATTACATGCAATTTGCAAACATTATCACAAGTGGCAGTGGACTGAGAGAAGGTGTAATGTTCAATCACGTTGTACCTTTGACTTTGGAAAAGCCAATTTCGGATATTGCCGGATACAGTCTTCATGCCATGGTGCATCATCTTGGTATCAACGAGCAACACGCAGAGCAAACCTTTAATTTGTGCGTACAATTGTTTAAGCAGCTTCGTGTTTTGCACAAATTCCCCCGTCAATACGTCAAGGTGTTGCGTATTGCTGCATTTATGCACGATGCTGGCAAAACCTTTAAGTTTTACAACAACCTCAAGCATACGTCATACATGATACTAAACAGCAACCTGTACGGTGTATCCCACAGAGACATTGTGCTGGCCTCCTACGTAACGGACGTGTTCAACAAGGAAGAAATCAATCATGCCGACTGGGCAAAGTACAATGGGATTTTGTCCCCTGAGGATGTCGAAGCCGTCAAAAAGCTGGCAGTAATTTTGAAGCTGGCAATTGCATTTGACACAAGCATGAGCAACGCAATTACCGAAATCAGCTGTGACGTTTTGGGCGACAGCGTAATTATGAAAACAGAGATTGCAGGTGACGTAACGCTGGAAATGAAGCAAGCAAGCATTGCGGCAATCGACTTTAAAAAGGTGTTCCGTAAAAATTTGGAAATTTTGTAATTTCAATTGAATCAAATCAAAACGAGCCCGTCGTTTGACGGACTCGTTTTTTTTGTTGTATCAAATTTGCTTACATTCGTTGTGCTCGTTTGGTGTTGCAATCAGGGTGTAGTAGGTGTTGTATACTACAAAGCCTGTAGG
>JAFVXX010000024.1 GCA_017500905.1 Clostridia bacterium | reverse complement strand
GTAAACGGCAGGGTTTGCTCGGCATCAATGCTTAAGCAGTTGACAGTAACCTTGGTTGACGTTTTTGGCCAAAGTCAGCACTTGAATTTGCTAAAGCTGGACAAGCAGCTTGAGGTTTTGGATGGATTTTGCAATTTTGACGGCAATTTTGATATTTACAACTCCAACTTGGCTTGCTACAAGGACGCTTTGAAGCAGCTTGAGGCTTTTGGTGGCTCTGACTCTGAAAGAGAGCGTCAGCTTGACGTGCTGAAATACCAAATTGAGGAGCTACAAGCTGCTGATTTGTCGGTTGACGAGGAAGAAGAGCTTGTTGCTATGCACAAGCGTGTTGTCAATCTGGAAAAAATTGTATCCAGCGTATCGGAAAGCGTTGGCTTTTTGTCCAAATGCGAGCCAAGTGCGATTTCTGTGTTGAGCATGGCGCAAAACAGCCTTTCGTTTGCCACAGGATTTGATGACAAGGTTGCTCAGCTTGATGAAAGATTAGCTTCGGCACGTATCGAAATTGAGGACATTGCCGAAACTCTGCAAGACATTTTACGTGACAGCGACTACAATTCTTACGAAATTGACCAAATGGAGTCAAGACTGGAAAAAATCCGTACAATCAAGCGCAAATACGGTGGTAGCGTCGAAAAGGCGTTGGAATTTTTGCAAAATGCCGTTGCCGAATACGACAGACTGCTTAATGCCACCGAAACCATTGCAGCCCTGCAGGTGGACAAGCAGCTTGCATTGAAAAATATGTACAAGGCCGCACTTGCTATTTCGCAAATTAGACAAGACGTTGCCGTTGGGTTTCAAGCAAAGGTGGAGCAGGAGCTTGCCGACCTTGGTATGAAGGGTGCAAGACTTTGCGTTTCCTTTACGCCGGCACCAACGCTGCAGCAATTTGAGAAATGTTTTACTTCAAAGGGATTTGACAAGGTGGAGTTTTTGTTTAGTGCCAACGTTGGCGAGCCGTTGAAGCCTCTAAGCAAGGTAATCAGTGGCGGCGAAATGTCAAGATTTATGCTGGCAATCAAAAATATTACTGCTGCCGTCGAAAACATCCCTACAATGGTGTTTGACGAAATTGACACGGGTATTTCCGGCAATACGGCAGGTATGGTTGCACAAAAGCTTGCAAGGGTTAGCAACAGCTACCAATGCCTTGTAATTACCCATTTGCCACAAATTGTCGCTATGGCTGACAACAACCTGGTAATATCCAAGTCGCAAGTGGATGGCGCAACCTATTCAACTACAAAGCAGGTAGAAAGCTTGGCAGAAAAGGTGCTGGAGGTATCTCGCTTGATGGGTAGCGTGGGTGAGCATTCGGCTGCAAGCGCCGAGGAGCTTATTGCTTGGTGTGACAACTACAAATCCAATTTGTAATATATGCGCAGGCCATATTGATCTGCGTTTTTTTTTGTGCATAAAAGCCGTCTGTTTATACAAACTAACTCCAAATGTGTTTTGAGGTTGGTATGAAATTAGTAAAAAGATCGTTTGAAATTTTGGCCATATGTTGGATTGTAATGTGCGTTTGCGTTGCTGTGGCTCCTGTCGAGGTTGCGCATGCAGCAAATGATGATATTTATCAAAAAATTGAAGATCTTTGGGGCAAAAAGCCTCAAGAAGCGCCTTTAGAGCAGGTTTATCTTGGAGGATATCCCTTGGGACTAACCTTGGATGGTGAGGGCGTTACAATCGTAGGTCTAAACGAGTTTGTGTCAAGTGACGGCCAGATTGTTTGTCCGGCGCTTGCTTGTGGTTTGCAAATTGGTGACGTGATTGTTTCAATTGATGATACAAAGATTTACAGCTCGTCAATGCTTGTTCAAATTGCAAGAAAAAGTCAAGGAAGGGCTGTCAAGATGTCGTTTGTGCGACAAGGAGAGAAACTTTGTTGCGAGATTACTCCTCAAAAGGATTTTGCTACAGGTAGCTTTAGGCTGGGACTTTGGACAAAGGACGTCAGTAGCGGTGTAGGAACTTTGACGTATGTCAAGCAGGACGGAACCTTTGGCTGCTTGGGGCATCCGATTGTAGATTCAAAGGGTAAAATTGTTGATGCAAGCAACGGTGGCGTGTACAAATGCGTCATAAATGATGTTGCTGCAGGCAAGCGTGGCCAAGCAGGTGAGTTGCACGGAAGCTTTGACTTTGATGACAAAATTGGCAGTATTTATCTTAACAACAAGTTTGGCGTGTTTGGCACGCTGGACGAACATCCAAGTGAGCTTACTCTTGTGGACGTTTTGCCACGAGGTAAGGTTAAAATGGGTAAAGCATCAATTTATACAACTGTAGACGGCGTTGAGAGGCATTGCTTTGACGTAGAAATTGTAAAGACCTGTAATCAGGGCGCACCTGACGACAAAAGCATGGTTTTAAGGGTTGTGGATGAGGAACTCATTGCAAAAACCGGCGGAATAGTGCAGGGGATGAGTGGTAGTCCAATTGTTCAGGATGGTAAGCTTGTCGGCGCAGTTACTCACGTGTTTGTAAACGACCCAACAAAGGGATACGGCATTTATGCAGAGTGGATGCTTAAAAATTAGTATATAAATCAAGTAAAGCTCATACTTTTTAGTATGAGTTTTTTGATTTGCAAGGCCGAGGATTTGGTCAGAAAATTTAGTAGAAATTGGATTGTTGTGGCAATTGCTATTGGTTTGCTTGTTTTGGGGTTGATTGTAGGTACGATTGTTGCATCCAAGGATTGTACCTGCTGGTGGTGTAAGGGTAGACTTGCTTGTCTAAAAATAGTTTTGACAAAGGGATTTTTTGCTGTATTCTTTAGATTTTTACTAAATTTGCTGCTGTTGTTTGCCGTTTTGTGTCTACTCAGCTTTTCTAAGGCTGCAAACTACGTAAAATTTTTGATTTTGTTTGTAGTGGGCTTGTTTGTAGGAAGCTGCTTCAAAATAGCCTTGCTAAACTTTGGCTTTGCAGGGCTGCTTGCAGCTTTGCTTGTGTTTGGAGTGGTTGCATTGTTGGTTCTTGTTGCTGTGGTGTTGTCCTATCTAAATACGTTTTGTTACAAAGCCTTTAGTGTAAGCGACGTGCTTAAAATCAATTTGAGCACGGTAATTGTCCTTGCAGTTGGATTAGTCTACGTTGTTGTGGCCACCTTTTTGATTGTGCGCATGCTTGTAGTTGCATAGGAATACTTTTTGACAAAAGACAAATACTACTAAAAAACAAAGGAGGGCAGTATGAAAAAATTATTCAGCATACTATTGATTACGTTGTCCATTGTGATTGCGATGCTTTCTACCACGTGTATGGCGTCAAATACTGCTGTTACAATTAGTAGCAAGGAGGCAGTTTTGATGTCTGAAACGGGCGAAATTTTGTTTGAGCACAACGCAACGGAAAAGCGTCCAATAGCAAGCATGACAAAAATTATGACTTTGATTTGCACTTATGATGCGTTGAATAGTGGCAAAATTTCGTTAGATGACGACGTTGTTGTGTCACAAAGGGCTGCATCTATGGGCGGCTCGCAGGTCTTTTTGGATGCAAATTCGACGCATAAGCTTGGCAACCTTGTAAAGTCTATTGTTGTTTGCTCGGCAAACGACAGCTGTGTTGCGCTTGCAGAGCATATTTGTGGCAGTGTCGAAAGCTTTGTGGATTTGATGAACAACCGTGCAAATGATCTTGGTTTGAGAGCAACCCACTTTGCCAATTGCACAGGCTTGCCACAGGTAGATCAATATTCTTGCGCAATTGACGTAGCAAAAATGATGTGGAAGCTTGTTGAAAATCCCCATTACTTTGAGTGTGCAAGCATTTGGATGGAGGATTACAAGCATCCGGATGGTCGTGTGATTGGTATGACAAACACAAACAAGCTTGTAAAGCACTACAACGGCTGTGACGGTGGTAAGACGGGCTTTACAAGCGAGGCTATGCATTGCTTGTCGGCTACTGCAAAAAAGGGTGACACGAGGCTTGTTGCCGTTGTAATTGGTGCGCCTGACAGCAAAACAAGGTTCAATGAGGTTTCTAATTTGCTAAACTATGGCTTTGCAAATTACGAAAGCAAGGTATACCTTGATACCTCAACACCTGTAAAAGTTGAAGTAACTGGTGCAAAAGTAGATGCGTTTGAGGCAGTTGCTGCAAGCAAACTGGTTGCTTTTGGTAAAAAGGGCAAGGTGGATTGTAGCGTAGAGTACCAAATTGACAAGATTTATGCTCCGGTCAAAAAGGGGCAGGTTGTTGGCAAGGCAATTTTGCTAAAGGATGGGCAGACGATTGGAGAGACCGATCTTGTTTCACTTGCTGACGTACAGCGACTTCCGTATTTGGATTACGTCAAAAAAATAATCGTGTAACAACTTGCAAAAGGGGCTGATGCCCCTTTTTCAGTTGATTTTAATAAATGCAACGTAATATTACTATTGACTTTTGTCGTAAATTTTGTTACAATATTTAAAGGTGTATTATGTATATAATTAGTTTGCTTACAAATAGTGGCGAGGGCATAACAAGAGAAAGCTTGCTTGCCGTTGGCGCATTTATAGTTGCATTGCTGTTTGCTTTGATATTGCACGAGGTAGCACACGGCATGGTTGCCTTGTGGTTTGGCGACTACACGGCAAAAAGCTACGGCAGATTGTCGCTTAATCCTGCAAGACACTTTGATTGGATTGGCTTGCTTATGATGCTTTTTTGTGGATTTGGCTGGGCAAAGCCTGTGCCCGTCAACGTGTCAAACTTCAAAAAGCAAAAGGCCGGAATGATTTGTGTTTCACTTGCAGGCATTGTAACCAACCTGCTTTTGACTTTTTTGTTTAGTGGATTGGCGGCTTTAATGAATGCTCCACAGGTTGCAGCCGTAATGCCCTATTACCTCGGCTTGTTTTTGTACCTGCTGGGCTTTATTGGTGCTTCATTAAACATTTCATTTGCGCTGTTTAATATTTTGCCCTTCTATCCGTTGGATGGCTATCGCTTGATGAGCTGTTTTGTTCCTCAAAACAATGGCTTTATGACGTTTTTGCGCAAATACAGCCTCTATATCATCATTGGATTGGTGGTTGTTGGCAACTTTTTACCTGCAAAATACTCGCCACTTGATGTTTACATTGGTTGGGCACAATCCAAGCTGATGACACTATTTAATTCTTTTTGGGGATTGTTTATTAGATGACACAAGAAAATCAACAACAAGTTTATATCTTTGATGAGCAAGATTTGCCCGTTGAGCAAGGGCTGGAGCTTCAGCTTTCCAACTTCAACGGCCCGTTGGATTTGCTCTTGACGCTTGTTAAGCAAAACAAAATAGAAATTAAGGACATCTTTTTGTCGCAGGTAACAGAACAATTTTTGTCTTACATGGAGCAGCTTTCGCAGCTGGACGTGGACAAAGCAAGTGAGTATATGACCATTGCGGCAACCTTGCTGGAAATTAAGTCTCGTGCTTTGCTTCCTGTCTTGCCCGGTTTGGACGACGATGACTCGCCCGAAAAGCTTCTTATTAGACAGCTTGAGGAGTACAAGATGTTTAAGGAGGTTTGTGGCGAGCTTAAAACGCAAGAAACGGTCACACGCTTTTACCGTGCTCCGGACAACAGCGTTGGCGACACTGTAGAGGTGCTTAAGGAAAACCTAAGCTTGGACAACTTTATGGTGGCGTTCAACAAATTTTTGCTTAGAGTGCAGGTTAGAGCAAACACCGAAAACGTTTCGAGATCGATTGTAAAGGAAACCTTTTCGATTGCTGACAAAATG
Source organism: Clostridia bacterium (assembly GCA_017500905.1). Taxonomy (GTDB): domain Bacteria; phylum Bacillota; class Clostridia; order Christensenellales; family CAG-314; genus RGIG5495. The sequence goes on along the minus strand of JAFVXX010000024.1, from coordinate 1,665 downwards.
CGCTTTATAAACAACTACCTTGACGAGCACGAAAGGGTTACGTTTGGCGAGTTGTTTGATATAAATGCATCTAAAATAGAAATTGTAACCACGTTTAGCGCCATGCTGGAGCTGCTCAAGCTGCAAGCTATCAGCGTTGATCAGCAGGAGTTGTTTGAGGACATTGTAATCACTAAGAAAAACACCGTAGAGCTTTCGGAGGAGGTGCTGCATGAGTCAACTTTGTAACGTAATTGAATCTATTTTGTTTATTTCGGGCAATGCTGTAGAAATTTCGCTACTTGCTGAAAAGCTGGAGGTATCCGAAAAGGAAGTTAGAAATGCTGCGGAAATTTTGAAGGAGCGCTACAGCGGCGACAATGGTATACATTTGTTGATGTTCAACAAAAAGCTGCAATTTGCAAGCAATCCCAACAACGCAAAGCAGGTTGAGGCTGTGCTAAACTCCATTAGAGAGCGTGAGCTTACTAATGCAATGCTTGAAACGCTTGCAATCATTGCTTATAAGCAACCCGTAACTCGCCTTGAAATTGAAGAAGTTCGTGGCGTTGATTGTACGTATTCTGTTCAAAATTTGACCAAGCTTGGTATGATTGAGGCGGTAGGCCGTAAGGAAACGATAGGTAAGCCAATTTTGTTTGCAACAACTGATGAGTTTTTGAAGAGATTTTCGCTTTCGCAAGTTTCGGATTTGCCGGATTACGAGGTGTTTGTTCAACGCCTAAAGGATATTTTTGACGAGCGTGCAAGTGGAGTTGTTGTAGAAAAACCAATGTTTGACAACTCTCAGGCTGAGGATTTGCCTGAGTTTTTGCAAGGCGAGAACGTTCAAGTAGTTGAATAGTATTTATTTGCAGCCCTGAGGGGCTGCATTTTTTTTGTATAAAATTTGTTTCATTGCAAACAATATCCTTGATGATAGTTGCCGTTGTTTTTATGATAGTTTTGACATTTTGCGCCCTGCCAATATTTGTTGTTGTGGAATTGGTAGTTGATTTTGACAAATATAATGCAAAGCTTGCCTTAAAAATTGCAAGGGTGCCTATATTTAGAGTAACCATCTTTCCGGATGGATCTAAGCTTAGTTACCACGGAACAATAAATGGGCAAATTTCGCTTGGAAATGGCAGTAAAAAGGGTATTAAGGGCGTAAAACTTGAGGAATTATATACGCTTGTTGCTGTAAAAGGCGACGTGGATGGACTGAAAGCTTTGATGCTTGTTGAGGGTGTGTCAGCGTGTGCTTGGGCTGTTTTGAAGGAGTCCGACGTAAAATTTAGTACAAGAAGTATTGTTTGCGACGTAAACAAATTAATAGCAAGGGCAAGGTGCAAATTTTCAGTGCTTTCCTTGTGCGGAGTTGTAGGTGAATGATATGAATAATCAAATACGAGAAATTGTTGACAGCGCAGTTGCTAATTTGAGCAGGGTTGCAGAGGTCAACACAATAATTGGCGATGCGATTGTTACTGCTGATGGCAAAACCATTATGCCCATTTCGCAGCTAAATTTTGTGTTTGTTGCAGGTGGTGGCGAATATGGAAAGGCAGATAAAAAGATTGTAAGGATGGCTGAAACGGATGGCTACTTTGCAGGCGCATCGGGTGGTGGTGCAACTTTGACTCCCGTAGGATTTTTGGTGGTTTCTAAGGATGGGGTTGAAGT
>JAFVXX010000023.1 GCA_017500905.1 Clostridia bacterium | reverse complement strand
TTGGCTTGCTCCAACTATCCAAATTGCAAAAACACAATCAGCCTAAATGCACCAAAGCAGGATGCAAATCAAGTGGTTGCAAAATGCCCGATTTGTGGCAAGGACATTGTAAAGCGCTTGTCCAAGCGTGGCAAGGAATTTTACGGCTGCACGGGCTATCCAACCTGTCAATTCGCGTCGTGGGACGTGCCAACAGGCAAAAAATGTCCAACCTGCAACGAGCATCTTGTGTTTAAGCAAGATTCTAAAGGCCAAAAATACGTTGCATGCTCATCCAAGACGTGCAAATACAAAGAGAAATGTAATGACTAAGAATGTAAATATTTACGGCGGTGGATTGGCAGGCTGTGAGGCAGCTTATCAACTGCTTAAGCGAGGCATAAACGTTACGATGTACGAAATGAAGCGCATCAAAAAAAGCCCCGCTCACAAATTGGATACCTTGTGCGAGTTGGTTTGCTCCAATTCGCTCAAATCCGAGGATATTGGCACGGCATCAGGCTTGCTTAAGGCCGAAATGCAAATGCTTGACAGCCTGATATTGTCGGTAGCAAAGGAGTGCAAGGTCCCTGCTGGCAATGCTTTGGCAGTAGACAGAGATTTGTTTAGCCAAATTGTTACACAAAGGCTTGCTCAATTTGACAACTTTACATACGTTGACTGCGTAGCAACAGATTTTTTGCCTGGGGATGGCCAAATCAGCATCGTTTCCACAGGTCCACTGACCGACCAGGCAATGATACCGGCTTTTCAACGCTGCTTTGGCGATGACTTTTTGTACTTTTTTGATGCTGTTGCACCCATTGTTACAACCGACAGCATCGATTTTGACAGCGCATTTGTTGCAAGCAGGTACAACAAGGGCGATGGTGATTACGTCAATTGCCCCATGACAAAGGACGATTTTTTGGCGTTTTGGCAAAATCTTGTTGACGCTGAAACGGTGGAAATCAAGGACTTCGAAAACAACGTTTTTGAAGGCTGCATGCCAATTGAAGTAATGGCAAAGCGTGGTGTTGATACCATTCGCTTTGGTCCTTTGAAGCCTGTTGGGCTTTACGACGACCGTAAGCCGGGCGAAAAGTTTTACGCTGTGCTGCAGCTTCGTAAGGAAAACGTAGAAGGCACGCTGTACAACCTTGTGGGATTTCAAACTCATTTGAAGTTTGGTGAGCAAAAGCGTGTGTTCAGCATGATTCCTGCACTTAAAAATGCCGAGTTCGTACGCTACGGCGTTATGCATCGTAACACCTACATCAATGCACCCAAGTTTTTGAATCAAAGCTTTCAGCTCAAAAGCAATCCAAGCGTGTATTTTGCAGGTCAGGTAACGGGCGTAGAGGGCTACATGGAGTCGACTGCAAGTGGCTTGATTGCTGCTTTGCAGGTGGTCAATCAGCTTAAGGGCTTGCCACCAATTGACTTTACTACACAAACCATTTTGGGTGCGCTGTCAAAGCACGTTTCAACCGAGTTTGGAACCTATTCGCCAATGAATAGCAACTTTGGCATATTGCAACCGCTTGACAAGGTTGTCAAGGATAAATCAATCAAGAAAAAGATGTACGCCGACAGGTCGCTTGCCGTAATGTCGGAGATTGTAAAAAATATAAATTAGGAGTGTATGCTTATGGCAGAATCCATTAAAGGCACAACTATTTGTGCAGTAAAAAGATACGGCAAAATTGTAGTTGCAGGTGACGGACAGGTTACCCAAGGACAAAGCGTCGTAATGAAAGGCAATGCCGTCAAGGTTAGACGTATCTACGACGGCAAGGTGGTAATTGGCTTTGCAGGCACTGTAGCCGATGCCTTTACTCTTGCCGAAAAGTTTGAAGAAAAATTGCAAAAATACAGTGGAAATTTGTTGCGTAGCGCTGTTGAGCTTGCTCAAATGTGGCGTCGTGACAGGGCAATGAACAAGCTGGAGGCTATGATGATTGTAGCCGATGCAAACGATATGTATTTGCTATCGGGCATTGGTGATGTAATTGAGCCTGAGGGTGGTGTTTGTGCCATTGGTAGTGGCGGCAACTATGCTCTTGCAGCTGCAAAGGCGTTGTACAACAACACTGATATGTCTGCACGTGAAATTGCCGAAAAATCCTTGCTGATTGCAAGCGAAATTTGCGTTTACACAAACGGCAATCTTACAATTGAGGAGGCGTAAATATGACACCAAAACAAATTGTAGAAAACCTTGACAAATATATCGTTGGTCAGTATCAAGCAAAAAAGGCCGTTGCAATTGCGCTTCGCAATCGCTATCGTCGTAGTAAGCTGTCGACTGTCGATCGTGAGGAAATTACACCCAAAAACATCATTTTGAAGGGGCCAACAGGTGTTGGTAAGACGGAAATTGCACGTAGACTTGCCCGTTTGGTAAAGGCTCCGTTTTTGAAGGTAGAGGCAACCAAGTATACTGAGGTGGGCTATGTTGGTCGTGACGTCGAATCTATGATTCGTGACCTTGTTGAGGTAGCAATTAGGCTTGTCAAGGACGAAAGATACAAGGAAGTTGAGCAAAAGGCAATGGAGGTTGCCGTAGGCAAGGTGGCTGACATTTTGTCCAAGGGCGACAACAATTTACCCGAAGGCATTTCCAAGGAAACACTCAAGGACGAAATACGTGCTCACAACCTCGACCAGCTTGTAATCGAAATTTCCGTTGTTGACCAGCCAAAGCCTATCGAAATACCCAATGGTGGTGGCGCAGGCATCGAAATTGGCAATATTTTTGG
>JAFVXX010000022.1 GCA_017500905.1 Clostridia bacterium | reverse complement strand
TGCCAACAGTTTGCTTTGCAACCACTGCAGTCGCAGCTGGTGTAGAGGACATATATTTGATCAACCCCATTTCGGTTGCGCTTTCTCAAGACAATTTGTTTGTTGCCGACAAGGTGTCCAATCAGCATTGCCTTTTGCACTCGTTTGACTTGACGGGCAAGCCATTGCTTGTGCACACCGATGAGTTGGCTGGCGACGTCCAAAGCATACAGACGGATGGCGACAATTTGTTTGTTGTGATGAACGACAGGTTTAGCCACTACACCGTCCAAGAGGAGGGACTGACGCTTGTGACAACCTACAACGTCAAAAACGTTGTGGACGTTGCGTTGCGTGACGACAATCTTGTTGTACTGCTTGCCAACGGCAAACGCACAAACGGTAGTAACGACAATCTTGGCCAGTTTGTAAACGGAGACGTAGCCTCCCTTGAAAAGCTGAGCGACACCTACTACTGCATGTACACTCGTGACGGACTTAGCTACTACCTGACGGCGCAATGGAGTGACGACGGATTTAGCCAAACCGAGGAGGTTGCGCTGGAATCCAAGTTTGACGGCATGACCATTGCCAACGGACAAGCATTGTTTTTCAACAAAACGTCGGTTGTAGATGCAAGCAAGCATTTGCACCTTGACACGGACGTAGACAACACCTTTGTTGCCGTGACGGGCAATGATGACACCATTGTGACAATTTCCAACAAATCTGCCAACGTGTACACCCTGCAAAACAGCGTGTTTGTCCACTCCTACACCATTGGTAGCGACACGGTAAGCCTAAACGTACCTGCCGTAAATGCCATCACGACATATACGCTTGCAAAGCCACTGGGCTATCCTGCCAACATTGTGTACAAAACAAGCAACGCCGACACAAGCGTTGACCACATAATCGACAACGCATCCGACTTGGTTTACCTTGTGCTTGACTACCCCAACAGCCAAAACGACGACTACTACTACGTGTTTGTGGGCGACAAATTTGGTTGGGTAAAAAAGAGCGCTGCCACCCTTGCCGAGGACAGCAAAATCCAAGTGATTGACACATCGGTATCCAACCAAATTGCAACCTACCAAGGCAAGCTGATGTCGGGTAATGCAACCTACGTATACACCCTGCCATACACCACTGCCAACATGACTGAGACAAACGTAAAGACAACCCTCAATCAAACGGCAACAAGCCCTGTCAACGTTACAATTTTGCAAGCCTTTGTTGCATCTGACGGCACGGCTTGGTACTACGTAAAGTACCCAACCACAAGCAGCGTTGACTACGGCTTTGTTTTGCAAGGCCACGTAGGCAGCCTGACGGTGCGTCAAGGAGCAAGCCCCATTGTGCTGGAAAAGGAAAACCCTCATATGAAAATCAATGCCAGCCTGTCGGAGGGCGTAAGCATGTACGTCAGCAAGGATATGCTGGAAACCAACCTGCTTACCGACAAGGACGGCAACGTAGTCAAGCTGGAAACCAACACCAAGGTGGGCGTAATTACAAGGCTGGAGGAAGTAAGCTACGTACAGGTTGTGTACCCCAACGGCACGGTTTACTACGGCTGGGTGGAAAACGACCACCTGATTACCATGGCAGCACTTACAACCAACACGGTTGTGGGCATCACCTTTATTTCGGTGGCAATTTTGCTGATTGTAACCACTACTGCCATTGTGCGCAAGCGTCAGCTAAAAAAGCAAAACCCCATTGTAGTTGACGAGGAGTAACACAACAAAAACCTAAAAAGCAAAAAGCGTAAAGGACACAAATCCTTTACGCTTTTTTTGTTGTTGCTGCTTTTTAATAATGTTAGCAAAATTTTCTTTTGCCCGTTGCATCCATCATATTTGCGGGCAAAATTGCTTGCCTTTGCAATGCAAGCGCATCCGCAACGGCATTGGACGTTTGCACACCACCTACTTGCACTAAGTCAGCGTCAATTATGGAAAACTGCAAAGTTGTTTCACCACCGTACAATGGGATTGCGTACACTACAAGCTGATTTTGTACTGCGACGCCCGCATCCAACAACGGAATATCTAACAACTGACGCAAATTTGGACATTCCTGATCTAAAGCATTGATTTGGAAGCAGAACACACGGCTGTACGTTTTTGAGTCAGCTTCAACGCTGTAAAGCGATCCTGCCGACTCATCCGGACCAAATCGCACGTAGTTGTAGATGGTTGTTCCCGAATAAATCAAATATGGATTGATAATTTTGACAATAGTTATGTCTGTTGTTTTTTGTTGCCAGTTTACCAAAAAGTCTTGGTAATCCTGCAATGTTTCTAACGTGACTACGTTTAGATTGGACAAATTTGTCGTGTAATCATCCGGTGCAGACTTGTTTGTCATATATGCATTGGCATTAAAGTAGCCTATGCTCCATTTGTCATATCCCCAAAATCCTGCAACGCTTATATTGTCGCCCTTTTTAATGTTTTGATAGCCATCATTTTGGACTGCAACCTGTATCATATTGTTGTTTTGGTCCAACAGCACTACCGAGTGGCGTCGTTGCTCTTGGTCTACGGTTACTGTAAGCACGGTTCCTGTAATTCGGCAAGTGTTGCATTGCTTGGCTTCTTCAAAAGTGGCTTGTGGTCCCGGCGCTATACTGACGGGGATTTGCAGGCTTGCGCTTTCTCCATTTGAAGTTATCGTTAGCTCTACATATGGGGTGTCGTCCAATGGTGGACGAACGTACAAGACGTTGTCAACAATTTCAATTTCGCTACCCCGCGCCACTTCCCACCGGTACTCTACGCTTTGCGCCAATGGGTAGGATGTAGGTAGTGCAAGGTAAAAATAGATCTGCCGACTAAGTCGTTCCTGTTCTTGACTGAAAATGCTTTGCTTTACGTCGTCAATGTCGGCAATATATTGAGATACGCTGTCGGCTGTGAGTATTCGTGCTTCCCACATGCTAAACGTGTAGCCCGTCAAAACGATGGTTGCTTGTACCTGTTTGCCTTCCAACCCAGATACATACGGAACGCTGTCGGCTGCAATCTTGACTTTGGCAGATGAGCCTTTAATCCAGCTTAGAACGTAGCCTCCCTTATCAGGCTCGACGTAGCCGATTACAGTCAAGTATTGATAGTAGTTTTTGTAGGCTACCGTAAATCCTTTAACATCCATCAAGTCGTACTTGTTTGTTGGGGCTAAGGTTGGTTGCGAATTGTCTTCGACAGCAACGTCGGTTGCCTTGATTAAAGGTGTTTTGAAAACAGATGACGTAAGCACGTACGTGCCCGTAACCTGCACTTG